>CAMDQP010000023.1 GCA_945906115.1 Opitutus sp. GAS368 | reverse complement strand
TCCATGCGGTTCATCAACTCGACGGCTTCCTCTTCGCGGCTTTTTTCGAAGAAGGTCGCCACTTTGCCGAGTGATTCGCGGAGGAACTTGGCGGAGAGACGCTCGAGTTCGGAGCGGGCGTTGGGGTCGGCGGGATTGATGCGGACGATCGAGCGCAGCACGGAGAGGGCGCGGTCTTCTTCGCGCCGACGGATGGCGTCGCGGTAATCGCGGTAGAGCGGGTGGCTTTCGCCAATCTCGCGCCCGTAGAGTCCTTCGACAGCGAGGACGTGCTGACCGTCGAGCGGGAAGCCGGCGGGCAGGCCGCGCTCACGGCAGAGGGCATGCCAACGGTCGGATTCCGCGAAACTCAGCAGGGCGCAGAGGCCGAGCAGGTCGGGGTCGGATTCTGCGGCTTGAAAGGCGGCGTGCTCGTTGCCGCTGCGCACGAGCGTGGCGCACTGTTCGAGACGTTCGCGGGCGCGCTGGCAGAGTGCGGCGTATTCGCCGGCGAGGGAACGCGCCTCCAGGTCGGGGGTCCCGAGCTCAAGCTGACCGCGGATGCGGGCGATGAGGCGTTCGACCTGCATGAATCAGCGGAACTCTAGCAATCGAGGACCGGCGGCACCGTTGGCATCGATGGCTTGGATTGACCACGGAGCACCGGCCTCCATGAGCTTACCTTCCTTGAAGAGTTTCCGGCGTTGGGCGACGATCTCGTAGGGTGGCGTGCCGGGGCCTTGCTTGCTTTCGAGTCGGATGATGTCGGTCTCGAGGACGGAGCGCGTGGCGCGAATCGAGGGCAGGTCGCGGTCGGGGAATTCGTGGCCTTCCGGATAAAGTCCAATGGAGCCTTTGGTCCAGATGAAGGCGTTGACCGCGCTTTCGGCCCAGGGAGCGGGCCGGATGACGCCCGTTTCGGCGTCGAGCAGCAGGGCATCAGGGCCGAGGTTCAGCGGCTGCAGTGTCTTGAGGTCTCCGATGAGCGCGAAGCACTGACGATCGCCTTTCGGGAGAATCACTTCAATCAGGCGATTAGCGCCGGCGCGGGCGCCTTCGCCGGTGGGGAAGTTCAGCGACACTTCGTTCCGACGGCTGCTCAGCCCGATGCCGATGGCTGGAAGTTTGCCGGGTTCGGGAGTCGACTCAATCCAAGTGGCCTGCGGCGTGCGGCGGATCTCGCCGTTGAGGTATTTCGACTGGTCGTCGCGCAGGTGAGGAGAGGTGAAGGCGAGGAGGCGGATGCGGATTTGGACGGATTCGCGCAGGGTTGCCCCAGAAGCCTCAACGAACTTGGCCACGGCGTCGGCCGCGGAGGGGGAGAGTGTGAAGTCGGCCTGCGATGGGGAGTTGACTCCAGTTTCGCCAGTCCGCCATTCGCCTGGGATGACCATCGTCGGCCGTACTTCGATGCTCGTTAGTGACTGCGCCCGCTCGAGGCAGGCCTGCAGGCGCTTCCACGCTTCGTTCTGAGGCACCTTGATCTCGGTGCCGAGGCGAAGGGCTTCCTTGGCTTCGGCGATCGCATCCTGAATGGACTTGGGGTCATTGAGCACACCCGGTCGATCGAGTCGGTTCAGGAGTTGCTTGGTTACGCTGGCGGAGAAGTTACTGAGGATGCGGGGCAAGATCTGCTCGCGGTAGTTGCGGACGAAGGTTGGCGAAAGGGTGCTGGTCTCGGCCCACAGCTTAGCGGCGCCCATGAAATCATCGGAGTCCATCAGGCCTTGGATCTCGGTGAGTGCGCGGTTGGTTTTGAGAATCTCGTCGGCCTTGGCGATATCGTCCGGGGAAGGCGCCGATTTGACTTCGACGACGATGGGGGGAGGTGTGGGTTCGGGTTCACGGTTCAGCAGGAACAACGCCACGGCGCCAGCGGCGAGAATGATGAGCCCGCCGATGATCCAAGCGGCCGCGTTGTTGCCGGAGGAAGCGGAGGGAGCGGCACCGGAGCGGCGCTGAGGCTGTCCGATACCAACTTTGGGCGAAGTCAGTCCGGCGGCAGCCTGACGGGCGATATCACCCGAGGGGGCGGGCAAAGATTTCGCGGTGGTGAAGTCAATCGTCGCGGCGGCGGAGGTTGAGTTAACGGCCCAGAGGAAGCCATCGCTGCCCGTGGTGGTGGCGTCGGTGGTGAAGGTAGCGGCCCAAGCGGACTTGCCGAGGAGCGCAGAGGCTTCGGCGAGGAGGCGGAGGAGGCGCAGGGTTTCGGGGGGGTTGAGCAGGCCGACGGCGGCGGGGCCAGAAGCGTTGATGAGCCAAGCGGCCTTGGCACCGGTGCCGGTTTCTTCGCGCCACGTTACCGCGGGCGTGAGCGGTGTCTGCGTTTCCAGTTGAAGCGGGCGATCTTCGCCTTCGAGCCAGGTGGGGGCTCCGGACCATTCGTCGCGCCAGCCTTTCCAGCGTCCAGCGATAGCAGCGGGCGGCGGGAGGATGGCGGCTTCTTCGAGGGAGAAGATCAGGTGATGGGCCAGGCGGTTGTCGCGCTGCGTGTAGTCGAGTCCGCGCGCGACGAAGCGCGAGAGCACGCACCAGTTCTTGTCGCCCGCTTCGAGCATGCGGAGTGTGAACGTCTCGCCTTCGGGGCGTTCGTGGGGCGTGCCGACGGACTCGAGCAACTGGGCCAGGCGGTCCGGGATGGCGCGGTGGCGGGCGACAGTGCAATAGCCGCTGCGGCCGGGCGTGAGTCCCTGCGACGCCGACGTGAAGATAAGTTGGAGGGGCATTAGCGGGCGGAGGTTTCGGACGAGGGGAACATCGCCGGGGAGGCGAGGTGCATCAGCCAATAGAGGGGCTCTTCGACATGGGCCGGCGCGAGGCGCTGCGGGTCGGGGGCGATGCGGCCCTTGTTCAAGCCAGCTTGGATCATCACCGGGGTATGCCCGAACGAGGTGGCCGCGAAGTAACTGATCTGTTCTGCGAGTGATTCCGCCGAGGCGACGAGGCCTGGGCAGAGCGTGACGAGGACGTCGCGGACGCGGGCGGAATTGCGGGCGACAGCGGCCAGGTCGAGGGCGCCGGATTTGATTACTGGTTCGAGCGGGGAACTCAGGAGCTTCTCCCAGGTATCGCACTTGCCGACAACGAAGGCCAGTGGAGTCTTGATGCGTTCATCTTGCGCGAGTCCGAGGACGCGTTTCATGCGGGTCTCCATCTCGGACAGGATGCTATCCTGCTGGTCGACGCGTCCCTTGAGGGTGAGTTGCGGATCCTCGCCGCCGACGAGCTTCGACTTGAAGCGCGCGTTGGCGGTGGGGTCAAAGAGGAAGATCAGCCCGCTCGAGGTTGCGACGTGCATTGCGCCGGGCGAGTCATGGATATCGATACCCGGCTCGAAGTGTTCGCCCGCGTTATCGTAGAGGATGACCGAGGTCTCGTTGCGCTGTTGGCCGGGGCGGCTGATGGAGTAGATGAACGGACGGGGCAGGGAGACCATGCGGCCGAGGCGGGGAAGCTTCTCGTACGTCGCGCCTTCGAGGGCCGTCTTGCCGAGTAGCGCGTCTTCCGGCGTGGCCGCGGAGAAGAGCGTATTGCGCATCTGGTTGAGCAGCATGTTGCCGCTGGGATCGCCATCCTTGAAGGCCAGGTTGAAGTCCTCTGGCAGGCGGTCCTGCAGGGTGCGCGTGAGCACCGCGAGGTAGTAGGACTTGCCGGCGCTGGGCGCGCCGATGAGCGAAATGATGCGGTGCGGACGGTCGAGGTAGCCGGGCGGAAGCTGGCGGCGGCAATGCGGGCAGGCGATATCGGTGCACGCGAGGCCCATTGGGTCGAGCGCAAGGCCTTGATCGTTAAAGCGGGTCGGCTGGAAACGCAGGCGCACATCGGAGCCGAGGATTGGGTCGCCGCGCAGGTCTTCGTGGACCGCGATGCTCAGCGCGTCACCGGCGTCGAAGCGCGTCCAGCAGACCGGGCAGAGGTGGGCGCCGCGATTCTGTTCGGCGGTGAGCAGCGCTTTGCCACTCGGACGGATGGGCGCTTCTTCCTGCGGAGAAAGTAGCGGGGCAATCTGCGAAAGACTGAAGCCGACTTCGAGTCCCTGCGGCGTGCAGGCGAGGGTGTCGGTGGCGCGGCCGAGTTCCTGGGCGACGTCGAGGAGACGTTGCGGGGGGAATTCACCGAGTTGTTCGCCGGTCTGGGCGTCGAAGAGGACCCAGAGATCGGTGCGGATGAAGGTAAAGTTATGCTGATCGGACGGGGCGGCGACCAAGAGGGCGGAAGGCAGTTGGATCGTCGTGGCTTCGGAGATCTCGATGCGTTGACGGAGGGGGGCTCCATTGACGAGGGCCGAACCTTGGTCGGAGGGTTCAAGGGCGATGGCTTCACCACTCTTGACCAAGGAAAGGGAAGGGTTCGCTCCATCTCCGGGCAAGGCGGCAGGCAGGCTGTCGATGAGTCCCCGGGCCCCGCTGAGGCAGTCTACCCAGGAGAGGGTGGGGTTTTTCTTGCTGGAAGTGAACATCGGCTCCGAGGTGGGGTCTGAAAGAGGTTGATTAGCGAGGTAGGACTGTAAAGATATGAAAGCACGATTAAAGGTCACCCCTTGACCTATTTTCCCTTCCCCCCTTAATCTTCCCTTAATGGAGACCGAAGCCGACCAGTCCGCCTTGGACCGCGCCCGTGAAGGGGATCTTTCGGCTTACAACGAACTGGTCCTGAAGTATCAGGGGCGTATCTTCGCAAAGGTCTTTTCCCTGCTGCGCAACCGCCAGGACGCCGAAGAAATCACCCAAGACACCTTCATCCGCGCCCACCGCGTGTTGGCTTCCTTCCGGGGAACGGCGACTTTTTCGACCTGGATTCATCAGATCGGCACGAATCTGGCCCGTAACCGTTACTGGTACTGGCGCCGTCGGAAGCGCGACCAGTCCATGTCGCTCGATGCCGACTTGGGCGACGATCCTGGCGCCACCCTCCATGACATCCTTTCGGACGGCGCCCAGGGGCCCGGCCACGAGGCCCAGCATAATGAATTCGTTAACAAAGTTGCCGAATGCATGGAACAATTGAAGCCGGAACACGCTCGTATCCTGACGATGCGTAACGTTCGCAATATGTCCTATGAAGAAATCGCCGAAGACCTCGGCCTCTCCATCGGTACCGTTAAAAGTCGTATTAACCGCGCCCGCGAAGCCTTGCGCGAACTCATGGGAGAAGAGTTCCGCGGATGAGCTCTTCCGAATTCGAATCCCTGGTCGCCGCTTTCCTCGAGGGTAATGCCTCCGAGCCTCAGGTCGCCCGTCTGCGTGCCGCCCTCGGTCAGTCACCCGAGCTTCGCGCCCGCTTCCAGTCGCGTGTCCGCCTCCATAAGGCCCAGCTCAGCTTCCTGAGCCGTCGCGAAGATCGTTCGATTTCCGGCGTGATGGTCTGGCTGCATACCTTCGGACAGCGCATGGGGCGTTCTTTCGCACACCTTTGCCTGCTCGCCTTGGTCCTCGTCGAATTGCAGGTCACCATTCCGGCTGAATACGTCGGACTGCTTTCCTATGTGGACGCCCCGGCGGCCGAAGTGCAGGTCTTGGCCGGTAACGAGATGCCTCAACGCCTGCTGACCGACGCGGTGCAGGACTTCGATCTCTCTCAGACCGTCGAGGGTTCTGAGCTCACGATGCCCAACTTCGTCATGCCGGATATGGCCATGCCCACCGACGAGCCGACGGCCGTCGAGGTCTGAGCCCAATCCTGCCTTGCTTCCTTCGTCCCGTGACGGTCAATTGACGCACGGATGAAGGCCGGAAACCATAGGCCCGAGGTACGCCTCAAGGGTATCGCCGCCGCTCCGGGAGTGGCCCGTGGTCCCGTCTACCCGCTGATGCGGGGCATGGCCATCGTCTCCTGCGAAAAGGTCGCCGATCCTGAGGCCGAAATCCGCCGCCTCGAAGCCGCCTTGGCGGCCACCCATCAGGAGATTTCGCAACTTCGCGACGACGTCGCCCGTAAACTCAACGAATCCGAGGCCTCGATCTTCGACGCGCACCTGCTGGTCCTCGACGATGTCGCCCTGATCGACGACGTGAGTAAGGAGGTCCGCCGCAGTGGTTTCAATGTCGAGTTCTGTTTCCAAGAGGTCGCGCAACGCTACATCGAAATCTTCGAGAAGATGGACGACGACTTCCTGCGTGAGCGGGCGTCGGATATCCGTGATGTGACCGGCCGCGTGCTCGACCAACTGCTCGGCACCCAGCCCGAACGCGTCGGCCAGGCCGCGCAGGCCCACGTCGTCGCCGCCCGTGACCTGACTCCTTCAGACACCGCTGGCCTTCATGACGGCGGAGTCCTGGCGTTCGTGACCGAAGGGGGCGGCCGGACCAGCCACTCCGCGATCATGGCCCGTTCGCTCGACGTCCCGGCAGTCGTCGGGGTGAAGGGATTGATGGAAGCCGTGCAGGAAGGCGATGTCATCCTCGTGGACGGCGAATCGGGGCTCATCATCATTAACCCGACGGCAGAGACGATCGAAGGCTACCGCGACAAGGAGCAGGCGATCCGGACCCGCCGCGACCGCGTGCTCTCCGAGGTCTCCTTACCCGAACTCACGACGGATGGCGCCGCGTTCTGCCTCCAGGCCAACATCGGCGACCCCGCCGAGATGGAAGATGCCTTGGCCTACTGCGCCCGTGGCGTCGGCCTTTATCGCACCGAGAATCTTTACCTTCGCCTCGACGGCTGGCCCGATGAGCAGTTCCAATATGAAGAATATGCCGTAGTCGTGCAGGCGGCCAAGGGCCGTCCGGTGACGTTCCGGACGCTCGACCTCGGCGGCGATAAGCGCCTCGGCGACCTCGCCGACGAAGCCAATCCTTTCATGGGCTATCGCGCGGTGCGTCTCTGCCTCGAGCGTCCCGATGTCTTCCGTCCGCAGCTGCGCGCCCTCATCCGCGCCGCGACGCATGGCCCGGTGCAGGTGATGTTCCCGATGATTTCCGGCGTTGAGGAGCTGCGTCGCGCGAAGGAGATCTTCCGCGACGTCGAAGCCGAGCTTGCCCGCGAAGGCGTCCGCGCTGCCGAGCCCATCCGCCTCGGTGCGATGATCGAAATCCCGTCCGCCGCCGCGGTGGCCGACGAGCTCGCCGCTGAAGCTGACTTCTTCAGCGTCGGTACCAATGATCTCGTCCAATACCTGCTGGCTGTCGATCGCGGCAATCAGCGCGTCGCTTCGCTTTACGACCCCTGCCATCCGGCCGTGGTGCGTACCCTTATGGTCATCTTTGCCGCCGCCCAGAAGCGCGGTATCCCGGTCGCCGTCTGCGGCGAGCTCGGCGGTGATCCGCTGTGGGCGCCTTTACTCATCGGCCTCGGCGTGCATGAGCTCAGCATGACGCCAGCTGCCCTACCCGAAGTCCGTTTCGTGCTGCGCCATTCCGCCGCGACCGAGCTGCGTGAGCTCGCCGCTCAGGTCGTCGCCTGCGCCGACGCTAGCAAGACGCGTGCGCTGCTTCAGGATTTCGCCGCCGCTAAACTCAAGTTACGCTGATGTCCGCCCAGATTCCCGCCGCGAACCCGCATGTCGCGGCCATGTCGCCTTATGTCCCCGGAGAGCAGCCGCAGGGCGGGGGATGGGTGAAGCTCAACACGAACGAAAACCCCTATCCGCCCAGCCTGCGCTCGCTCGAAGCCATCCGGGCCGCCTTGGTCAATGATGGCGCCGCGCTGCGTCTTTATCCTTCGCCCGACTCCGCCCCTTTGCGTGAGGCTGTCGCGCGCTTCCATGGTTTCGACGCTACGCGCGTCGTCGCCGGCAATGGTTCGGACGATATCCTTAACCTGATCATCCGCGCCTACGCCGGCCCTGGTCGCCCGATTGGTATGCTCAATCCGAGTTACTCGTTGTATCCCGTCCTCGCTGCGGCCCAGGCCGCTGACGTCGTCAAGGTCGAGATTACGGCATCGCTCGGCGTCGACATCGACGCGATTGCGAAGTGCGGCGCGGCCGTCTTCTTCCTGACGAATCCGAACGCTCCGCTCGGCGTGGCCTTCACGCCGGATCTCGTACGTGCCGTCGCTC
This sequence comes from Opitutus sp. GAS368, assembly GCA_945906115.1. Lineage (GTDB taxonomy): Bacteria > Verrucomicrobiota > Verrucomicrobiia > Opitutales > UBA953 > UBA953. The sequence goes on along the minus strand of CAMDQP010000023.1, from coordinate 3,596 downwards.
AGGCCTTCCCGGGCTTGCTCGTCGTCGACGAGGCTTACGCCGCCTTTGCTGACGCCGATTGCGTCGCGCTCGCCCGCGAGCTCCCTAATGTCATCGTCACGCGCACCATGTCTAAGGCGCATGCGTTGGCCGGCCTGCGCGTCGGTTATGCACTCTGTCCGGTCGGTGTCGCCGAGATCCTGCACCGTGTCCGCGACAGTTATAACGTGGATCGACTTGCGCAGATTGCGGCCGCCGCCGCGCTCGATGATCGCGAGTGGCTTGACGTCACCGTCGCACAGATCTGCGCCACGCGCGAGCGACTCGTCACCGCCCTCCGCAAACTCGGTTGGCAGGTCAATCCCGCGGCTGGCAACTTCGTGCTCGCTGCTCCGGTGTCCTCGAAGCGCGCCGCCTCCGTCGAGACTTCCGCGCACTGCTTCGAGTTCCTGCGCTCCCGCAAGATCCTCGTCCGCCGTTTCCCGAATCATCGCCTCACCGAGAAGTCTTTGCGTATCTCCGTGGGCACGGAGCAGGAAACCGACGCGTTCCTGCAGGCCGTGGCGGCTTGGATGGAAGGGTGAGGTTGACAATCCCGCCTTCCGCGGGGATTTCTGGGGGATGAGCGCAGTCGTTCGCAAAGCCAGCATCCGTCGGGACACCGCCGAGACCAAGATCGCCCTCGAGGTGAATTTGGACGGTTCCGGCACATCGGAAATCGCCACCGGCGTGGCCTTCTTCGACCACATGCTGACGCTCCTTTCTCGCCACTCGCTCGTCGACCTTAAGGTCAAGGCCACCGGTGATATCGACGTCGACTACCACCACACCGTGGAAGACGTGGGCATCGTGCTCGGTCTGGCCATCAAGGAGGCGCTCGGCGACAAGGCCGGCATCCGCCGCTATGGTTTCTTCATCCTGCCGATGGACGAGACTCTGGCCCGCTGCGCCGTCGACCTCAGCAACCGTGCCATGATGGTCTACCAAGTCGAGATCACCAACTACATGGTGAAGGACTTCAATATCGCGCTCGTTCGCGAGTTCTTCCAGGGCCTCGCCAATTCGCTCGGCTGCAATCTGCACCTGAAGCTCGAGTACGGCGATGAACCACACCACGTCGCTGAAGCGCTCTTCAAGGCCTTCGCCCGCGCCTTGCGCGAGGCGTTGGAAGTCGATCCGCGCCAAGGCGGTCGCGTGCCGAGTACTAAGGGCACGCTGGCCTGACCGTGGAAGCTTCTGGGTCAGTGCGCCGCCCGCGGGTGGCCGTCATCGATTACGGGATGGGCAATCTCCGCAGCGTCAGTCGCGCCATGGTGGCCGCGGGTGCCGATGCCTTCCTAGCCGCTACGCCGGCTGAGGCTGAGAAGGCCGAGCTAGTCGTCTTTCCGGGGCAGGGGGCCATGGCCGACTGCATGGACTGCATCCGCCGGACTGATTTCGAGTCCTTCCTGAAACAGTGGATCGTCGCTGACCAGCCCTTCCTGGGCGTCTGCATGGGCCTCCAGGTCCTCTTTGAGCGTTCCGAAGAGGCTGACCGCCCCGGTCTGGCCATCTTCCCTGGGGTCGTCCGTCGATTCCCTTCCCAGCCCGGCCTACGCATCCCCCACATGGGCTGGAATGAGGCCATCTTCAAGCCGGGCGCCCCCCTGACCGAAGGCCTGCGAGCCGAAGGGGAGCCGTTCTATTTCGTGCATAGTTACCGCGTCGTCGAGACCGACCCCTCCCTGGTCTGGTGCGAGACCGACTATGCGGGCCGGTTTGTGAGCGGTGTCCGGCGAGGCCGGGTCTTCGCGACCCAGTTCCATCCGGAGAAAAGTCAGGTCAAAGGCTTGCAACTCTACCGCAATTTCCTGACTTTATCCGCCCGCTGAGGCGTGTTTTCGACTCCGGCGACCCCACCCCCGCCATGAGCACTCAAAACGCCACTCTCAACCTGGACGGTAAAGACATCGTCCTCCCCATCATCGTCGGCACTGAAGGCGAACGCGGGGTCGACGTCCGCAAGCTGCGCGACGAGACCGGTTACATCACCTTCGACGACGGCTACGCCAACACCGGCGCCTGCGAATCCAAGGTTACCTTTATCGACGGCGAGAAGGGCATCCTCCGCTACCGCGGCTACGGCATCGAAGAGCTCGCCGAGAAGTCCAACTTCATCGAGACGGCCTTTCTCCTCATCTATGGCGAGCTCCCGACGACCGCTCAGCTGACCGCCTTCAAGGCCCGCATTCTCGACAACTCCCAGATCCACGAAGGCCTGCGCATCGCTCTCAGCGGCTTCCCGGGCAATGCCCACCCGATGGCCGTGCTGTCCGCCACGCTGAACACCCTCGGTTGCTACTACCCCGAGCTCGGCACCAACGAGCGTACGCATGATTTGGCCAAGTTCGACGAGACCGCTTCCGTCCTGATCTCTAAGGTCCGCACCCTCGCCGCGCTCGCCCACCGCTCCAAGGAAGGTGAGCCGCCCGTGTACCCGAAGCCGGGTCTGGATTACTGCTCCAACTTCCTGCACCTGCTCTTCTCGCAGCCCAACGCCGATTACGCCATCCATCCGGAGATTGCCCGCGCGCTCGACTTAATTCTCCTCCTGCACGCCGACCACGAGCAGAACTGCTCTACCTCGACCGTCCGCATGGTCGCCTCCGGCGGCGCCAACCTCTTCCCATCCGTCTCCGCCGGCGTTTGTGCCCTCTGGGGTCCGCTGCATGGCGGCGCTAACCAAGCCGTCATCGAGATGCTCGAAGAAATCCACGCTGCCGGCGACGACGGCTCGAAGTTCATTGCCGACGCCAAGGACAAGACCAAGCAGGTGCGTCTGATGGGCTTCGGTCACCGCGTGTATAAGAACTACGACCCGCGGGCCCAGATCATCAAGGCCCAGTGCGACAAGGTCCTCAAGGTCCTCGGCATCAACGACCCGCTCCTGGCCATCGCCATGCGCCTCGAAGAAGCCGCGCTCAACGACCCGTATTTCAAGCAGCGTAACCTCTACCCGAACGTCGACTTCTACTCGGGCATCATCCTCAAGGCTATCGGCATCCCGACCGAGATGTTTACCGTCATCTTCGCCATCGGTCGCATGCCCGGCTGGATCTCGCACTGGAAGGAAATCGCCGAGACCCCGAAGCAGAAGATCCATCGCCCGCGCCAGATCTACGTCGGTAACACCGAGCGCAAGTACTCGCCGATTGCGCAGCGCAGCTGAGCGATCTGATCAGTCCGCAAAGGGGGAGGGCCGAACGTTTCCGTTCGGCCCTCCGTCTTTTGAGTCATACACTATAAGCCGGATTCTGTCCTTGGGTGGCTCTCGCCGATCCCCTGCGCGTTCATTTCTCTGACCTTGCGGACCCGCCTTGCGGCGGTGCGACAACCCGGGACCTTGGTGGGCGACCTCGAACGGTCCCTGTTCGTCTTGCACCGGATTGGGTTTACCTTGCCTCGTCGGTTACCCTTCGAGCGGTGGGCTCTTACCCCACCTTTTCACCCTTACCTCGTTCCTTGCGGAGGAGGCGGTATCTTCTCTGTGGCACTTTCCGTCACGCCTTGCGACGTGCCCCGACTTGCGGCGGGAATCCTGCCCTGTGGTGTCCGGACTTTCCTCACGGATTGCTCCG
>CAMDQP010000022.1 GCA_945906115.1 Opitutus sp. GAS368 | reverse complement strand
AGCCAGGCATCGTAGCCGTCCGCGTCGGCGGAAATCGGCGTCAGTCCTCCAGAGAGCATCAGTTCGACGCCTTCGGCCGGACAAACTCCACGGACCGAGAGCGCGACGCGGCGGCGGAACAGGCCGCCGTCGCGATCAGTAATCCAGCCGAGCCCGGTCCAGCCGTCGCCGTCTTTGCGCGGTGTCGCCCGCTCAACGAGGATTGGTACTTCGACAAATGGTCGCCGGACGTTCGCCGGCGTCTGCGGTGGCATCCGTAGTTGATGCCACGCCGCGCCGATGGCTGTGCCAGCGATCACGATCGCGACTCCGGCGATAATCACATGGCGTCGGCTGAACCAACCGAGCCCGGCCGCGAGTCCGCCCACGAGCAGCCAAGGTCCAGGCGAGATCCCCGTGGCTGCATCCATCGAGCAGCCGAGCAGGAGGGGGAGGGCGAGCCAGAGCGCCGGACAGTGTCCGAAGCGGTCGGTGGTCAGGGAGTCTTGCTCCAGGGGTTCGGGCCTTGCCATACGCGAAGGCCTTGGTCTCCGAGGGACAGGGACCGGACCTCCGCGGCGAGCGAAGTCCAGACGGGGTGCTTGGCGAGGACAGGGTCCTGAAGGAGATTACTCAGGGGGATCACGACAAACCCTCGGGAAGACCACCTAGGGTGGGGGAGGGTGACGGTCGGGCTGTCCCAGGATCCCCCTTCATAGAAGAGTAGGTCGATATCCAAGGTCCGGGGGCCGTTGCGGTTGGCGGACCGTTCTCGGCCGAGTTGGCGCTCGATTTCGAGGGTTCGGACGAGGAGTTCGTCGGGGTTTAAATTACAAGTGATTGCCAGACAGAGGTTTAAGAAATTTGGCTGGTCGGCATACCCTACGGGATTCGAGTCGACGGCCTCCGAAATAGCCAAAACCCGGGTTTCCGGCAGGTCGCGGAGGCACCCAATGGCTTGACCGATAATATTAGCCCGGTCGCCGAGGTTGCTGCCTAGGCCGAGGATAGTGTGTTGGGGGCTACCCTTCACACCCGCTCACGGCGAATCTTCACCGAAATGGCGTCGAACTCGGCGGCCACTGGGGCGAAGGGTTTGTTGACCTCGACCGTGACGGCCTTGACCACCACGAAAGTGCCCAGAATTCGCGCGGCGATCTGCTGGGCGAGGGTCTCAATCAGATAGACTGGCTTGCCGGTCAGCTGGGCTTCGACCGTCCGGATGACATCGGCGTAATTGACGGTCAGCTTCAAGTCGTCGCCAGCAGCGGCCGGACGGGTATCGACCTCGAGGTCGACGGACACCGTGAACCGCTGGCCGAGACGCTTCTCCTCGGGCAGGGCGCCGTGATGTCCGAAGGACTTGATACCCGCTATCCTGATGATGTCCACGCCCCGATGAATGCCCGCCCGGGACGACCCTGCAAGCGCCTTCCCGCGGCGCGCCCGCAATTGTTAGAAGTCCCCACTTGACCCCCCTTCCAGCGGTCGCTGAAAGTCCGCGGAACACTATGCCTAAGAGGACCGATATCCGCTCAATCCTCATCATCGGCTCGGGACCGATCATCATCGGCCAAGCGTGCGAGTTCGATTATTCTGGTACCCAAGCCTGTAAGGCTCTGCGCGAAGAAGGCTACCGCGTCATCCTGGTGAACTCCAACCCGGCCACAATCATGACGGATCCGGAGACGGCGGACGTCACCTACGTTGAACCGCTCACGGTCGAATCCGTGGAACGCATCATCGCCAAGGAGAAGCCCGATGCGCTTCTTCCGACGCTCGGCGGTCAGACGGCGCTCAACCTTTCGCTCAAGCTCGCGCGTACCGGTGTGCTCAAGAAATACGGCGTCGAACTCATCGGCGCAAAGGAAGACGCGATCGAACGCGGCGAAGACCGCGAAATCTTCAAGAAGCTCATGCTTGAGATTGGCCTCGACGTCCCGCGCTCCCGCGTCGTGAAGTCCCTCGAGGCCGCCCGCGACACCATCGCTCTCATCGGCGGTGAGTTCCCGGTCATCATCCGTCCCTCCTATACGCTCGGCGGCACCGGCGGCGGCATCGCTTATAACAAGGAAGAATTCGAGCGCATGGCTCAGGCTGGCCTCGACGCCTCGCCCGTCCATGAGGTCCTCGTCGAGGAATGCCTCCTGGGCTGGAAGGAATACGAGATGGAAGTGATGCGCGACCATAAGGACCAGTGCGTCATCATCTGCTCGATCGAGAACTTCGACCCGATGGGCGTCCACACGGGCGACTCGATCACCGTCGCCCCCGCGCTCACGCTGACTGACAAGGAATACCAGCTCATGCGCGACGCCTCGTTCGCCGTCATCCGCGCCGTCGGCGTTGAGACGGGTGGTTCGAATATCCAGTTCTCCGTCAACCCGGCCAACGGCCGTATGATTGTCATCGAGATGAACCCGCGCGTGTCGCGTTCGTCCGCCCTCGCCTCGAAGGCCACTGGCTTCCCGATCGCGAAGATTGCCGCCAAGCTGGCCGTGGGCTACTCGCTCGACGAGCTGCAGAACGATATCACGAAGTCTACGACGGCCTGCTTCGAGCCGACCATCGACTACGTCGTGACGAAGATTCCGCGTTTCACGTTCGAGAAGTTCGTCGGCGCCGACACGACCCTCACCTCCGCGATGAAATCCGTCGGCGAGGCGATGGCCATCGGCCGCACGTTCAAGGAGTCCTTCCAAAAGGCGCTCCGCTCCCTCGAGATTGGCGCCTGGGGCTTCGGCTGCGGTGGCAAGTTCGGCGATGCTACTTTCACCGACCTCACCGAAATCCGCGCGCGCCTCGCTCGCCCGAATCCGGAGCGTCCGTTCTTTGTCCGCTACGCGATGCTCGCTGGCCTGACCGAGAAGGAGATTTTCGACCTCTCCAAGATCGACCCGTGGTTCCTGCGCCAGCTGCGCGGCATCGTCGACATTGAGCTCGCTCTCAAGGCCGCCGGTAAATCCATCAGCACCGACCTGCTCCGCCAGGCCAAGGAGGCCGGCTTCGCTGATCGCCAGATCGCCCACGCGACTGGCATCGCGCCTGCCACTGTCTATTCGACGCGCAATGCCGCCGGCATCAAGACGGTCTTCCGCCTCGTCGACACTTGCGCCGCGGAGTTCGAATCCTTCACGCCGTATTTCTACTCTTCCTACGGCGACGAGTCTGAGGTCCGTCCCTCTGCTAAGAAGAAGGTGATGATCCTCGGCGGCGGCCCGAACCGTATCGGCCAAGGCATCGAGTTCGACTACTGCTGTGTCCACGCTTCCTACGCGCTCCGCGCCGCCGGCTATGAGACGGTGATGGTGAACTCCAATCCCGAGACGGTCTCGACTGACTACGATACTTCCGACCGCCTCTACTTCGAGCCGCTCACTCTTGAGGATATCCTCGAGATCTACCGCACCGAGCAGTGCATCGGCGCAATCGTTCAGTTCGGTGGCCAGACCCCGCTCAACCTCGCCGCTGACCTCGAAGCCGCCGGCGTCACGGTCGTCGGCACCTCGCCCGCCAGCATCGCGCTCGCCGAGGACCGCCAGCAGTTTAAGGACATCCTCATCGAGCTCGGCATCCGCCAGCCGGTTAACAAGACGGCCCTCTCGGCCGAAGAAGCCTACCTGGCCGCCGAAGAGATCGGCTTCCCGGTCCTCCTCCGACCGTCCTTCGTTCTCGGCGGTCGCGGCATGTTCATCGTCTACGGGATGGACGAGCTGAAGTCTGTCGTCCGCGAGGCCTTCGATGTTGCTCCCGGCAAGCCGGTGCTGCTCGACAAGTTCCTTGAAGACGCGATCGAGCTCGACGTTGATGCGATCTGCGATGGCGAGACCACCGTCATTGGCGGCATGCTCGAACATATTGAGCACGCGGGTGTGCACTCCGGCGACGCCGGCATGGTGCTACCTCCGCACTCCCTGTCGCCGGCCCTCGTCGACGAAGTCCGTCGCATCACCCATTCCCTCGCCCAGCGCCTCAAGGTGATTGGCCTGATGAACATCCAGTTCGCGATCAAGGACGGCATCGTGTTCATGCTCGAGGTCAACCCGCGCGCCTCGCGCACGATCCCGTTCGTGTCCAAGGCCATCGGCGTGCCGCTCGCGAAGCTCGCTTCACTCTGCATGCTCGGCGCCAAGCTCAAGGACCTCGGCTTCACCCGCGAAATCCGTCCGCCCTATTGGTCCGTCAAGGAATCCGTCTTCCCGTTCAGCCGCTTCCCGGGCGCCCCGGTTGCGCTCTCGCCCGAGATGCGTTCCACCGGCGAAGTCATGGGTTGCGACGACGACCTCGGCATGGCTTACGCCAAGGCCCAGATGGCCGCGCAGCCCGCGCTGCCGGTCGCTGGGAGTGTCTTCCTCTCGGTCAAGGATCGCGATAAGGACGGCGCGGTCGCCGTTGCCCGCGACCTGGCGTCCCTTGGTTTCAACATCTACTCCACCAGCGGTACCGCCGCGGCCATCGAAGCCGCCGGCGTCAAGGTCACCCAGCTCGGCAAGATCTCCGAAGGTGCCCGCCCGAACGCGCTCGACCTCCTGAAGAACGGCCAACTGCAGATGATCGTGAACACCGCCGCCGGCATGCTCCCCCGTAAGGATGAGAACGCCATGCGCTCCGAAGCCGTGATGCGTGGCGTGTATATGGCCTCCACGATGAACGCGGCCCGCGCAGCGGTCCTGGGCATCCGCTCCCTGCGCGAACACCCCCTCACGGTCAGTTCTTTGCAGGAGCACGCAAAGGTGCTTCCCCCGAAGGCCTGAATCGGCTAGCAACTCCCTCTCCCATGAAATACCCCGTCCTCGCCGCGCTGGCCGTCGCCGTCGCATCTCTCCATGCCGCCGATGAGGCGAAGCCCGCCGCCGCCGCTCCTGCTTCTGCTAAAGTCGCCGAAGCTCCCACTCCTCCCCCCGCAAAAATCGTGAAACCGCTCACCCCCGATCAGGTCAAACAGGCCTGGACCATGCTTGGCTTCTCCATCGCCAGCCAATCCCCCATGCCCCAAGTGAACTCGCAGCTCGATCTCACCGACGAGGAGGTCGATCTCTTCCTCGCCGGCGTGCGCCAAGCGCTGCGCGGCGAAAAGCCGAAGTTCAACCCCGCCGAACTCGGCGAAGGCGCCGACGCCATGTTCCAGGAACGCGTCAACGCCAAGGCCGGCAAGTGGGGCAAGCTGAACGACGAGTTCCTCGCCAAGGTGGATGCCGACAAGTCGGTGACGAAGACCGCCTCCGGCCTCCGTTACAAGATTCTCGCTCCGGGCTCCGACGTGAAGCCGACCGCCGCTTCGACCGTGAAGTGCCGCTACGAAGGTAAGCTCGTCGACGGTAATGTCTTCGATTCGACCAAGACCCGTAACAACGAGCCGACCGAGTTTCCGCTCAGCGGCGTGATCCCGGCTTGGACCGAAGGCGTCCAGCTCATCGGCGTCGGTGGCAAGATTGTCCTCTATTGCCCGGCGGCTATCGCTTACGGCGAGCAGGGTCAGGGCCCGATTCCCGCCAAGTCCGTCCTCGAGTTCGAGGTCGAGCTCGTCGAGATCTCCAAGGCTAAGTAAGGGCTGTTTCCAGTCCTTTCCTCGCGGCGCACCGAAAGGAGCGCCGCTTTGCTTTGCAGTGGGAACAATCTCTCCATTATGAGGTACTACCCCTATTTCATGCGTCTTGTCCTCACCATAGCATTCTTGGCGGCGGCCTCCCTTCCGGGAGCCGAGCCGGACGTGCCTGTGTCAAAGGCTGTGGCCCCGACCGGTCCGCTTTCCTTGGAAAAGGCTATCGACCGGACCCTGCTCTTTAATCTCGGCCTGACGGTCACCCGCCTTGACGCCCTCCGCTCCTTGGATGCGGTCGAGGTCTCGGAGTCGGTCTTCGACCCGACCTTCGCCTGGACTAACCGCGTCAATGGAAGTCGCTCCGTGGCTGACCTCACGGGTGGACTCGCTGCCACGCGCTGGCATGACTCTGATGTGGCGCTGAGTCAGAAGTTCACCTGGGGCGGCACGCTCTCCGTCGGCACCGGCCTGACGCGTACTTGGACGGAGTCGGGCAGCCTCGCGACGGCTTCAGCTTACGAGCTTGGCACCAACGTCGCCTACACGCAGCCGCTCCTCGCCGGCGGCTGGCGCGCGGTGAACCTCAGCGCGTTGATCTCGTCGCGTCAGGCGGCCTATCGTAATCGCCTCGCTCTGCGCGCGGCCTCCCTCGACCTTATCCGCGATACCGAAGTCGCCTATTGGTCCCTCGCCGGCGCCCGTACCCTGGTCTCCTTGCGCGAGACGAGCCAACGCTCGGCGGAATCCTTGCTCGCCCAGATCCGCGCCAAGCGCTCGCTCGGCGACGCGACGGTGCTCGAAGAACTGCAGGCTGAAGCCGATGTCTCGAGCCAGCGCGTCTCCGTGCTCAACGCCCGTCAATCCCTCGACAGTGCGGAGATGAACCTGCGCCGTCTCCTTGGCCAAGGCGACGCCGCCGCAGTCGAGCAGGCCTTGCTTGTCGATGAGATGCCGACGGCCACCGTGCCGGCTCCGCAGGCTTTCGCTCCCTGGATTCGCACGGTCGCCGACTTCGATTTCGGTACGGCCATTCAACTTTCCAATATTGCGCAAGCTGAAGCCAGCGTCGCGCAGGCCGAGCAGAACGATTACCCGAGCCTCAACTTGTCCGTGGGTAGCTCACGGTTCGGTAACGCCGGTGCCAGCGTCTCTGGCGGCTATGATGCCTATCGCCAGCAGTCCGGCTGGAATAACTACGCGGAACTTCGCCTGAGTTTCCCGCTGGGCTTCCGCGAGTCCGAGGCCAACCTGCGCTCCGCCACGCGCGCTCGCCGGCAGGCCGAACTCCGCCTGGCGGATGCCCGCCAGAGTATTGTTTTCAGCGCCCGCGCTTCTTGGCGCGAACTCGAAGCCGCCCGCGCCCGCGTCGACGCCTCCTCGTCTTCCCTTGAACTTCAGCGCAAGTCCTACGAGGGCGAACGTGCGCGCTATGATGCCGGTCAGTCCGATGTCCTGCGCGTGCTCCAAGCTCAGGCCGCCCTTGATTCCGCCCAGCTCAACTGGGTGCAGTCCCACCTCGACGCGCGTGCGGCCTCCGCGAAGGTCGCCCGCCTCGACGGATCAATCCTTCCTCGGCACGGCTTCACGATGGACGCCGTCGAGCAGAAGATCGGGGCCGGCCTCGGTTCCGAAGACCCACTCCCCCCTCTGACCGCCGCCCCATGAAATTTCTCAAGCCCCTTACCATCCTCGCCGTCATCGGCGGATTAATTTTCGCCTTCTGGCCCGCGAAGAAAGGCGGCGGCCGTCAGCCGCTCTCTCCTGCCTTCGAAGCCAAGGTTGAGAAACGCGATATCCTTGAGACAGTCGAAGCTGCGGGCTTCGTCCGCGCGGTGATTTACAGCAACATCCGCGCGGAAGTCAGCGGCAAGCTCCAGAAGCTGTACGTCCAGACGGGCGACATGGTGAAGAAGGATCAGGTTCTCGCCGAACTTGACCCGGTGCTCGCCAAGGCTGATGCGGATGAAGCCGGTCGCACCTTGCAGCTGCAGAAGTTCACTTTGGAAAAAATTACCCGCGACCTCCGCCGCTCAGAGGCCCTCCAGGCCAAGGGCTTTGTCTCCGAGCGCGAGATGCTCGACGCTAAGACCGCCTTCGAGGTTGCCAAGCTCCAGAGCGAGATCGCCCAATCTCGCTTGGAAAAGGCTTCCGAGAACGTCCGCAAGACGGTGATTCGCGCTCCGCATGACGGCCAGGTTTCCGACTGCACGATCCTGGAGGGCCAGATTGTCATCGGCGCCCAGTCGATCAACAGCGGCACGCTCATTATGACGATTTCCGACACCTCGCTCCTGCGGGTCGACGTCAGCCTCAACGAGTTCGCCGCCACGCGCGTCGAGATCGGTAAGGATGCGGCGGTGACCTTCGACTCTATCCCTAGCCTGCGCAAGTCCGGTAAGATTAGCTTCATGACCCCGTTCGGTACGGCTGACCTCAAGGTGCCTGATTTGCGCGTCTTCCCGACCCAAGTCTCCTTCTCCTCTGGTGACGGCGTCCGCCCAGGGATTAGCGCCAACGTCACCGTGACCGTCGACAGCGTCAAGGGGTGCACCGCCGTGCCGGTTTCGGCCGTCTTCATCGATGGCGCCGATCGCCTGGTCTACGTCCGTAATGCCGACGGTGAATGGGACGCTCGCAAGGTGAAGGTGGGACTCAGTGATGCCGGTTGGTCCCAGATCAAGGAAGGCGTTATCCCGGGGGATATCGTCAGCCTCATCCGCCCTGCCGCCGTGCGCCCCGCGACCGTCCGCTAAAAATGTCCGCGCTCATCGCCATCCGCGGCCTGCGCAAGGCCTACGTCATGGGCGACGAGACCGTCCATGCGCTCGCGGGCGTCGACCTCGATTTCCAGCAGGGGGAGTTTGTCGCCATCCTTGGTCCGTCGGGTTCGGGCAAGTCGACCCTGATGCATATCCTCGGCTTCATGGATACGCCGACCGAAGGCAGCATCGTCTTCGACGGCCAGGAAGTCGCCAAGATTGAGCCCGACCTGCGCGCCTGGTATCGCTCCAACCGCGTCGGTTTCGTCTTCCAGTCCTTTAATCTGCTGCCTCGCCTCACGGTTCTCGAGAACGTGGCCTTGCCGATGCTGTATCGCGAGAACTCCGATCCAGTCGCTAACGAGGCGGCGGCCACCATCGCGCTGGAACGCGTCGGGATGTCGCATCGTCTCGACCATCGCCCGAACCAGCTCTCCGGCGGCGAACGTCAGCGCGTCGCCATCGCCCGCGCTATCGTGGGCTCGCCCTCGATCATCTTCGCCGACGAACCGACCGGCAATCTCGACGTGAAGAACATCGACCGCATCCTCGACCTACTCGGCTCGCTGATTAAGGAAGGTATCACCGTGGTGCTCGTCACGCACGATCTTGCCGTCGCCGAGAAGGCCCATCGCGTCATCTCGATGCGCGCCGGTCTCGTCCAGGAGGACCGCACCCGATGAAGCTCTTCGATCGCATCCGGCCGGCCATCCTCAACGGCCTGCGTGAGCTTCAGGCCAACAAAATCCGTTCGCTTCTCTCGATGTCGGGGATCATCCTCGGCGTGGCCTCCCTCGTCGCCATGGTCACCGTCGTCCAGGGGATGGTCGGCAACTTCCGACAGTTTGTCGACGCCATGGGCGGCATCGAGAAGATCACCGTCACGCGCGAGCAATTACCCAAGGAGCAGGAGCACTTGGCCGAGCTTTCCGAAGGCATCACCATGCGGGATGTCGAACGCATCCGCAAGACGGTGTCGCTCGTTGATAATATCTCGCCGGAAGCCCGCGTCGGGTCCGAGCGCCTGATTGTCGAAGGACGCGAGACGAGTACCTACGTTACCGGCGTCACGGCGGACTACCTGCCGGTCGCCAAGCGTTGGGTCGACCCCGGCTTCGGCCGCTTCATCAGCGACCTCGACGTGCTCAACATGAACGACGTCATCGTCCTGGGCTCGGCCGTCGTGCCGGAACTCTTCGGCGCCAACGTGGATCCCGTGGGCAAAGTCATCAAGATCCGCGGCCGCCGCTTCACGGTCATCGGGATACTCAATAACATCGAGGGCAGCGGCATGCAGATCCGTTCCGCGAATTCGCGCAGCTCCGGCGGCTCTTGGCGCTGGCGCAATAGCGGGGCGCTCATCCCCGTCTCGACGGCTCAGGCGAAGTTCATCGGCAACGACCGTCTGAGCGGACTTGGCCTGCGCATCGGCGACGCCGAGCTCCTGCGCGACGCGGTCGAGCAGACCGAGCGCACAATACTGGCGGGTCATAAGGGTCTCCGCGATTTTGCGATCACGACGAACGAGCAGGTCCTCGAGGACTTCCGTAAGACGGAGGCAGCCTTTAAACTCTCCCTCGGCGGCGTGGCCGGGATCTCCCTCTTCGTCGGTGGCATTGGCATCATGAACGTGATGCTGGCCTCCATTAATGAACGCATCCGCGAGATCGGCGTCCGTAAGGCCGTTGGCGCACGCGGGTCCGACCTCTTCCTGCAGTTCCTCTCCGAGGCGGCGGTGATTTCCGTCATCGGCGGCCTCATCGGCCTCGTGGTCTCGATGGGCATCGTCGCGCTGATGAACTATATCCTGATGCAGGCCTTGCCTACGGGGGCGGTCGCGACCCTCGACTGGTTGATCATGGTCCAGGGCCTCGCCTTCTCGGTCGTCGTCGGCCTCGTGGCGGGCGTCTACCCGGCGCTGCGCGCGGCGAGCCTCGACCCGATCGAAGCCCTTCGCCACGAATGACCTTACCTATGAAGACCCGTCTCCTAACCCCCCTGCTCCTGGCGTTCGCCGGTTGCACCGCCGCTCCCCTCGCCCCTCTCGCCGTCTGGGAGGGTGCCCCGCCCGCCGAGACGCTCACGCTCAAGCCAGGCCAAGATCCGCGCGGGACGCTCAACAAACAGACGCACCGAGGTGATGTGTTCATCCCGGAATTCGTCGTCTATCCTGCCGCCAAGCCCGGCGCCCCGATCGTCATTGTCTGCCCGGGCGGCGGATATGGTATCCTGGCCGAAGAACATGAAGGCGCCGAAGTCGCTCGTCGTCTCAACGCGTTTGGCAGCGCCGCTGTGGTGCTGCGCTATCGCGTGCCGCGCCGGGATAAGGATAAGCCTTGGATTGTCCCAGTGATGGACGCCCGTCGCACGATTCAGATCGTGCGCGAGCGTGCCAAGGAATGGAACGCGGACCCGGCCAAGGTCGGCATCCTCGGTTTCTCTGCCGGCGGTAACCTGGCTGCCCGCGTGGCCTATTCGCCTGCCGAAGAGGGTGCGGCTCGCCCTGATTTCGCCGTCTTGGTTTACCCCGCCTATCTCTTCGTGAAGGATGAGCCTGCGAGTACCTTGCGCGATGGACTTGATGGCGTGATTCCGCCTAAGGGTACCAAGCCCGTGCCGGCGTTCTTCGCTCATAGCGCGGATGATAAATACCCCGCCGAAGGCTCGATGGCGCTTGCCGCGAAGCTTAAGTCGATGGGTGGTTCCGCTGAAGTCCACGTCTGGGCCAAGGGCGGCCACGGCTGGGGCGCTTCCGAGCGCTGCGAAGCCGCGAAGAGGTGGACGGATCTGCTTGGCATCTGGATGAAGGAAAGCAGCCTGCTTGCGCCCTGAGGTCGGCTGAAATGCCGCCAATAAAAAAGCCGCCCAGTTGGGCGGCTTTTGTTTGGGCGCGAACTTCGCTTAGAAGTTGAAGCGCAGGGCGGCGATACCGTCCACGCTTCCGACGGTGGTCTTCGGGCCGCCATCGAGTTCCTGGACGCCGTGGAACTTGGAGCTCTGGGCGGAAACGGAGAACTCGGCGTTCTGGGTGATTGGGAAGGCGATGCCAATGAAGAGCTTCGTGGCCAAGGCGTTCTTGGTGAAGATGCTGTCGCCCGTGAAGCGGACCGCGCCGACGCCGGCACCGATGAACGGACGGATGCCGCCCACAGGGGATAGGCTGTAGGTCAGGTCGAGGGTGGCGCTGGTGGCCTTGGCGTCGACGAGGGCGACGTCGCTCTTGATGTTCTTGCGACCGACGTTCAGGCCGAGGTGGTACTCGTTGTTGAGGTGGGAGCCGATGCCGAGGCCGATGACGTTGACGCCATCGTAGTCGTCGAGCTTGGAGTGACCGACGTTGATGTCTAGGGTGTAGGCCTGGGCGGCGGTAGCTGCGGTGAGGAGTGCGAGGATGCTGAGGGTTTTCATGGGGAGACGTTAGGCTAGGCGGCTGGGAGGGACTGTAAAGAGGGAACGATTACTTGGCCTCAACCAGCTCAACACTGGTGATTTCGACCCGTTCGGTAGGGGTGGAGCCCTCCTGGCCGACGCAGCGGATAGCCGCGATCTTGTTGAGGACCTCTTCGCCGGCCACGAGTTTGCCGAAGGCCGTATATTTATTATTAAGGAAAGAGGCGTCGCCGTGGCAGACGAAGAACTGGCTGCCGGCGCTATCCGGGTCGCTCGAACGGGCCATGGAGAGCACGCCCTTCACGTGGGCGCGGTTGTTGAACTCGGCCTTGACCATGTAGCCGGGGCCACCGGTGCCGGGGACGCCGCGGGCGCCGACCTTGGAGTTCGGGCAGCCACCCTGGATCATGAAGCCCTTGATCACGCGGTGAAAAGCGGTGCCGTCATAGAACTTCTCGCGGGAGAG
>CAMDQP010000021.1 GCA_945906115.1 Opitutus sp. GAS368 | reverse complement strand
GCGAAGAAA
Source organism: Opitutus sp. GAS368 (assembly GCA_945906115.1). Classification (GTDB taxonomy): domain Bacteria; phylum Verrucomicrobiota; class Verrucomicrobiia; order Opitutales; family UBA953; genus UBA953. Next base: position 12,140 of record CAMDQP010000021.1, on the reverse strand, counting down.
TCGCGGCGCATCACCATCGACAACACCCTCGAGGTCGTCGCTGCCTTGCGCCTCACTTCGCTGTCGCCGCACCGCGTCGTGATTGTCAACGAGCCCGACCGTTTCCAGTCCGAGTCCGCCAATGCCTTCCTGAAGACGCTCGAGGAGCCGCCGCCCGGCACGCTCATCATCCTCCAGACGGCCAATTATTACCGCGTCCTCCCGACGATCCTCAGCCGCTGCCTGCGCTTCCATGTCGCCGGTGACGCGCCGGTGCTGGCCGACCCTTCCTGGTCCGACTGGCTGCGGGAGATGGAGAAACTACTCGCCCGCATGGTCAAGGGTCCGGCTTCGCCCACGGCCCGCGTCTCCGAAGTCTTCATCCCGCTCTACGCCCTGTGCGCCCGCTTCGAGGTGCTGTTGGAACTCTTCGTCGACGAGGCGCTGAAGGCTGCGCCGCCGCCCCCGCCGACCGACGAGGATGAGGATGACGCCGAACTCGCCTACGAGGAGTCCGTCCGCCGTGGCGTGCGCGCCCGCATGCTCGTCTCGGTTGAGGAGAAGGTCCGGCTGATCGGCCGGAGCCACCCCGGCTGCGCCGAGCAGGTTGCGCAGTCGGTCGGCTACCTCGAGGACGCCCGCCATCGCATGGAGCTCAACTACCAGGTCGTGGCCGCCTTTGAGCAGTTCCTCCTGCGCACCCTGCGCGCCTTCGCCCTGCGCCCCCGCGCGGCGTAACTTCACCCCTGCACCGGAGTTATATTAAAGAGATGTCCCAGGAAGAGCCCATGCTCCCCGACGACGAGGATGACAAGCGGCTGATGGCGTTAGTCGCCGAAGGCGACGACGACGCTCTCAGGTTGCTCGTCCATCGGCACCATGCGCGCTTGGTCGGCTACCTCCGCGGCGAGGTTGGCTCACAGGCCACCGCCGAAGAGCTGGCGATGGAGGTCTTCATCCGCCTGCACCGCGCGGCTTCCCGTTGGCGTCCAGAGGCGAAGCTGAGCACCTACCTGATTCATATCGCCCACAACCTCGTGCTCAACGAGTGGCGCCGCCGCGGCCGCAAGCCCACGACCGCCTTGGAATTCGCGGCCGAGCCCGGCGATTCTTCTCAGCAATCCGCCCGGCGCGTGGCCGAACTCGATGAAGCCTTCCAGCGGGCGATTGCCCAGCTGCCTCCCGAGCAACGCACCGCCATCCTCCTGGTCGTCCAGCAGGAGCTGCCCTATGAGGATATCGCCGAGATCATGGGTGTGCCGGTCTCTTCGGTGAAGACCTGGATTCACCGCGCCCGGAGCCGCCTGCGCGAGCTCCTGAAAGACTTCTATGGAAACCAATGAACCCTGCAACTTGCCGCCGACAGCGGTGTTTAACCCTATGAACTGAGCCATGGACAATCCTAACCACAAAAACTTCGACCAGGAACTCGCCGCTTCGCTCAGCCGTGGCCGTTCCGTCGCCGTCACCGGCTTCGCTGACCGCGTTGTCGGGGCTATCCGCACCGACCGTCGTCGTCGCGTCGTGATCCGCTGGAGCTCCATCGCCACGGCCGCCGCCGCCTGCCTCGTTGCTGTCCTTACCTTGTCCGCTCCTTCCGAGGAAGCACTCAATCGCCAGACGTTCGCCCTCTTCGCCCACGACGAGTCCGCTCAGTTCGCTGACCTACTTGGCGCCTCCGCCGACCTCTCGCTCCTTTCGCCCGCGGTGGAGAAGTCCAGCGTGGCCGAGGTGCTCAACGCCCCCGGCTCCTGATCCGATGAAGAAGTTTTCCCTTCTCTCGGCTCTCGTCTTGGCGGCCGCCGCTTCCTTTGCCCAGCAGGCTTCCGGCCGTTCGCCCGAATCCGAGCCGACTGCCGAGGAAATCCAGACTATCCGCAAGATTCTCGAGTTGCCGCCCGAGCGGCTCACCCGCATGCGTTCGGCGATCGAGAAGATGGAGCGCATGTCGCCTGAATCTCGCCGGGATTTCGCCGCCAACCTCGCCAAGTACGAGACCGCTACGCCCGAGGAGCGCCATAAGATCATGAAGGACATGCGCGAACGCGGTGGCTTTGGCTCTCGCGTCCTCGAGCACCACTTCAAGACGCTGAGCCCAGCGGAGGCCAAGGCCGAACGCTCTCGTATTCAGGCCCTCACGACGGAGCAGCGGATGGAATTCCTCCGTAAGCTTGCCGAGAAATATGGACCGGAGATCGACAAGGAAAAAGGCAAGTCGAGCGACGCTAAGGAAGGCGAGAAGGGCGAGAAGAAGCGCCGTAAGCTGGCCGAAGGCGAAGCCCCGGCGGCGCCGGCCGTCGCTCCCAAGCAGTAAGGCTTACTCGCCGAGTTTCTTGAACGGGTGCTGGCCGTGCTTCCACCGGTCGTGCGCCCAGAGCCAGTTCGCGCAGGCGTCATCGCCGGAGCGTAACTTCCGCTCGAGCCAGGCGTTCGATTCGATCGTCAAGCCAATGGAATCCGTCGCGTGCAGGGCCTCCATGCGTAAGCGACAACGCCAGAAGTCGGTACGTTCCGTCCAGAAGATGCGGCTCGGGCACTTGAAGCGCTGCGCGATGATGCCAGGAAGCTCGGTGACCGCGCAAGGCGAGCCAAGGAACTGCCAGATGGAACCGCTCTGAGTCGTCTGGTCGAAGAGGATCACGGTGGCATGCCCCTCACGGACGGCCTTCATCGCGCGCGCAAAGCCTTCGCGGCGCGAGGCCAGTTTCATGCCGAAGCGCTCGCGGGCTTCCTTGACCCAGCTTTCGGCCGCAGGCTGGTCGAGTGGGCGGTAGACGGCGACCCATTCGCGCTTCGCTAGTTCGGGGCTCAGGAGGGGGGCGGCGGTCATCATCTCCATGAGGGCGAAGTGGGGCACGAAGAATACCGCGCCAGTGCCCTTGGGTGGCAGGCCGTGTTCAGCGCTCAGCACGCTTTCGTCCACGATGGTACGGTTGCGGATTTCGGTCTCCGACATCAAGGGCGAGGCGATCGAGAAGAGGCCCATCTCCGCCGTCCGGCGGCAGGAGGTGCGGCCGATGCGGCGGACCCAAGCGGCGTCCTTATCGGGGAAAGCTTTGGCGAGGTTACGTCGGATCACCTTGCCGCGGAGGAGCCAAAGGACCTGTCCGAGTAACGCGGCGTTGAGACGGGCGAACGCTTCGGGCAGGCGGGTCAGCAGCCAGGCGTAGGTAACAATCAGCGGCCGCATCGGGTAAGCGTTCAGCAGCGGCCTTCCTGCTTGAGCAGATCGCCGATTTCGGGGACGAGGATGTTGCGGCGCCCCAGTTCATCGCGCGCGAAATACTTGTCCACCTGGCGGACCAGGTCGAATGGTTCGTCGGGCAAGTTATCCTCGTCGAACTCCATCTCATCGACGGCGTCGATGTCGTCGAAGATGTGGGACAGGCGCAATGGCTCGCCGTCGATGACGGCAGGCGGGTTGGCGATGGCACCAATCTTGGTAAGGTTGAAGAAAAGGCAGGGATAGAATTCCTTCTCGTACGGCTCGAGGAACTTGGTGACCCACTGGCCGGGGACATCCCAGCGGCGGTTGATGATGACCGCGTCGGAGAAGTGTACGCACGTGCGGTACCACTCCTCGACAGCCTTGTGCTTCATTGTCAGGGGGCAGTCGACGACGGTGATGATGCGCGCGACACGCCACACGGCGTCGGGCATCATCGGGCGGATGGTGCGGTGGAGCGCCTCCATCTGATCAATCATGTGCAGGGAGCCGTTGGACACCAGGATCGCGGCGTCTTCGTCGCCCGGCGCGGGCAGGATGGCCTGTCCGCCCTTAAATTCCCATTGGTCCGGAGCAACGCCGCCTTCGCGGGCTTCGCGGAGGATGCGGATTTTGCGGCCTTCGGGCCAAGCGTTCGCGGCCAACTCGCGCACCGTGTCGGCCCGGCCAGCGCCCGTGGGTCCGAGGATGATGATAATAGGGGTCATGCCTTACGTCCGCAGCGGCCAAAGGGAGCATTCTGTCCGCGGTCGCGAATCCAGTGATCCACGGCCACTAAGGCGGCCATGGCTTCGACGATGGGTACGGCGCGCGGGAGGACGCACGGGTCGTGGCGGCCCTTGGCACTGAGTTCGGTGGCCTTGCCGTCGGGACGGACCGTCTTCTGCGGCTTGAGCACGGTGGCGGTGGGCTTGAAGGCGATACGGAAGACAACGTCTTCGCCGTTGGTGATGCCGCCCTGCGTGCCGCCGGAGCGGTTGGTTGCGGTGCGGATGCGGCCGCCCTTGCGGATGAACTCATCGTTATGCGCGCTGCCGCGGAGCACAGTGCCGGCGAAGCCGCTGCCGATTTCAAATCCCTTGGTGGCGGGCAGCGAAAGCATGGCCTTGGCGAGGTCGGCCTCGAAGCGGTCGAAGACCGGTGAGCCGAGTCCGGCGGGAAGGTTCTCGATGACGCAGCAGATCACGCCCCCGACGGAATCGCCGTCGGCGCGCGCTGCGCGGATGAGCGCATCGATCTTGGCGGCGGTGGCGGGATGCGGGCAGCGCGTCGGCGTGGCCTCCACCTGCTTCAACGTCGGTGCCTTGGCGGCGGCGGGCATGCGCACGTCGCCGACACTTTCAACCCAGGCGATAATGCGGGCGCCGCAGGCGTGTTTGAGCACGGTCTTCGCGACAGCGCCAGCGGCGACACGCGCGGCGGTCTCACGAGCGGACGAACGGCCACCTCCTTCGACGGCGCGGATGCCATACTTGGCGTCGTAGGTGAAGTCGGCGTGCGATGGGCGATAGGCAGCCTTCATCTCGGTGTAGGCCTGCGGGCGCTGGTCGACGTTGCGGATGATGATGGCGATGGGTGAGCCAAGCGTGAGGCCGTCATGCGAGACGCCCGAGAGGATTTCCGGTACGTCCGCTTCCTTGCGCTGCGTGGTCAGGGCGCTCTGGCCGGGTCGGCGACGGTCGAGCTCGCTGCGCAGGAAGGCGGCGTCGAACGGCACGCGAGGCGGGCAGCCATCGATGATGACGCCGAGAGCGGGACCGTGGCTTTCGCCGAAGGTGGTGATGCGGAAACTGTGTCCGTGGATGTTGCCCATTGGGAAAGTGGTTAAAAAAGAACGCCGCCTAGCCAGGTGGCTGGGCGGCGTCCGTTTGGCGGTTCCGCCCCGGCGTTTAGCGCAGGTTTGAAGTGATTTTGGAGACGATCTTCTGGCTCTCCGGCAGGTTGCCGAAGAAACCATACTTGACCTTCACCTGGGTGAAGACGGCCTTGGTGACTTCGTCCTCGGCCTTCTCGATGGTGATCTTGATTTCAAGGTCGCCGATGGTTCGGGCGTAAGCCACGACGCTGAGTAGCTCCTTATTGGCGCCGACCTCGTCGGTCTCGCCGGTGCGAAGGGTGCCGGGCATGGCGTCGATGGTGCGCTTGACGGCGTTGAAGACGGCGGTGGTGTCCGCGGTGTAGCGGGTGGTCAGGATGCCAGTGACGTTGGAGTAGGAGGCCTCGTTGTTCTGGGAGTTGTCCACGCCGAGCTGGGTGGAGCATCCGGAGAGGACGAGGACGGCGAGGAGGGCGAGGGCGGTTTTCATGTGCAAGAGTCGTGGTTGAGTGATTGGAGTCAAAGCACAGCTGGGGTCTGTTGGCAAACAGTTTCGCCCTCGGGCCGCGGCCGCGAAAGGGGTGATTTTGTAATGGAAAAACAACTACAAATAAGGTCCGCGGCCGGCGCCGGACTGATCCCCCGGGGGCGGCCTGGCGGGGCAGGGGGCACCGGAAATCGTTGTTTCGCAGGTTTTTTCACTTAAGTTACTGTAAACTAAGTACTTATGTAAAATAAGGATTGAATTCAGTCATTAAATTGCCCCTGGCCGCGCTGTGAACAAGAAATTGGGCAGATCTGGGGCTAAAATCTTGACGGGTGGAGGGGTGTGGGGAAAAGTGGGTGAACTGGGGGCAACCCCCCATACGCAATGTCTATTGGCGCCAACAACGGTCTCTTCACCGGCATCCACAACGGAAAGTTGGATGAGAAGAACCGTGTCACCATCCCGGCGGCCTGGCGTTTCGATGCCGAAGCGACTTTTCTCGCGATGTTCCACCCCGCGTTGGGATCGATTGTCGTGTTCCCTCCGTCGATGGCCGAACGCATTCGCGACGCGGCTCAGCAGGTCACAGTGAGTGACCCAGTGAAGATGGACGCGCTCAGCCTCCTCGCGACGAATAGCATCCAGGTCGCCTGCGATAAGGCCGGTCGCATCACGCTCAACGACCACATCGTCAAGGAAGCGAAGCTCGAGCACGAGGTGATCTTCCGTGGCGGTTTCACCACCTTCCACCTCTCTTCGCCGACGCCGCCCAAGGCTGATCGCGAATCCGAGTCCGCGCTCACCATCCTCCGTGCCCTGCGCGAGCTCGGCTTGTGAGCCGTATCCAGAAGTTACTTACACTACTCACACTTTATTCACAGCTCGCCGAATGACCAACCACGTTCCAGTCTTGCTTGAGGAGTGCTTGACGCTCCTCGCTCCGCAGGACGGCCGTGCTTACCTGGACTGCACCTTCGGTGGTGGCGGTCACACGGCGGCAATCCTCGCCCGCGCGCCGCGCTGCACCATCGACGCAATGGATCGTGATCCCGCCGCTGCGGACCGTTCCGCCGCGCTGCTCGCCGCCCATCCGGATAGCCTGCGTTTTCATTCGGAAAATTTCCGCCACCTTGACCGCGTTCCGGGGCGATTCGACGGGGTTCTGATGGACATTGGGGTGTCCTCATACCAGTTGGATGTCCCGGAACGCGGTTTCTCCTTCCGCTTCGATGCGCCGAACGATATGCGCATGGACACGCGCGTGGGCCGCAGTGCCGCCGCGTTTCTCGAGCGCGGCGACCGCGCCGAGATCGAACGCGCCGTCCGCGACTACGGTGAGGAGCCTCGCTGGTTCCGCGTGGTCAACGCGATCATTGCTGCCCGCGGTACCGGCCGCCTCGCCCGCACCTCCACCTTCGCCGAACTGGTCGCCGAAGCCGCGCCCCCCGCGCCCGGTCCCCGCGGCCCGCACCCGGCCACCCGCACCTTCCAGGGCGTCCGCATCGCGGTCAACGACGAGCTCGGCGCCCTGGCCGATGCCCTTCCGCTCGCCTTCGGTAAGCTCACCCCCGGTGGCGTGCTCGCCGTCATCTCCTTCCACTCCCTTGAGGACCGGATGGTCAAGCGCTACATGAACGAGGTCGCCGGCCGCCCAGTCGACCGCGACGACGCGCGCAATCAGGACGACCGCGTGAAGCAGGCCGACCTCCTCACCCGCAAGGCGGTCCAACCCTCGGACGCCGAACAAGAACGCAACCCCCGCAGCCGCTCGGCCCGCCTCCGCGCCGTCCGCCGCCTCGCCGCATGAGCCCGCGCATCTTCACCTGGGTTTTCGTGTTCGCCGCCGTCGGTGCCTTCGCCCTTGGGACGATCAACATTATGCGCCTACGCGTTGAGGCCGACGCCATCGGTAGCCGCATCCAGCGCCTCGAGCGCGACATCTCCCTCTCTAAGAAGGAGCTCGAGAGACTCCGCCGCACGCGCGATGAGCTCCTCAATACCGTCGACCTTCAGCAGCGCATCGGTGATGCCCTGAAGCCTCCGGTCCCCGAACAGGTGGTGTGGGTACGTTATTTCCCGGCGGTCGCATCCCCGCCCCCCATGCTTTCCGCGAGCCCCCGGATGACGGCCCGCGAAATCGCCTCCCTCTCTTGGGGTGGGCAGGGAGGACCGCGCTCTCGATGAGCCTGCCCCACGCCAGGCGAACGCGCTACCGTTTGCTGGCTTGGGTCGTTTCCCTCTGCTTCCTGGCCGTAATCTCGCGGCTAGTCTGGTTGCATTGGGTCGACGCCCCTCGTCTGCGCGCGGAAGCCCTGCAGGCGCGCCGCGTGCTCCAGGAGATCCCTTGTCGCCGCGGCGAGATTCGCGACGCCCAGGATAACCTGCTCGCGGTGTCCGAAGACGTCTGGGACATCGGCGTGGACCCAGACTCCCTCGTCAAGGGCGAGCACGAGCGCGCCCTTGAGGTCGCGACCATCCTCGGCCTGCCTTTCCCCAAAGTCCGCCAGGCCTTCGAGACCACCACGCGCCTCGACGAAGCCGGCGAGGAAAAGACAATCCGCTGGGCCGTCCTCGCTCATGAGGTCGACGAGGCCACGATGAAGCGTATCAAGGCGCTCGGCATCAAGGCGCTCCGCGCCGACCTGAAGTATCGCCGTAACTATCCCAAGGGCCAGCTCGCCGCGCACGTGCTCGGTTACGTCAACAAGGAAGGCCTCCCAGCCGCCGGCATCGAGAGCGTGATGAACCCGCTGCTCCTCGGCCAGAAGGGCTGGATCGAATCCGAACGTGACGGCCGCCGCCGCGAGATCACGAGCAACCGCCTCCGCGAGGTCGCGCCGGTTGACGGCAGCACAATCGTGCTGACGATCAACAGCCTCATCCAGAAGACCTGCGAGGATGCCCTCGCCGCCGCCGCTGCCCGTTATAACCCCAAGGGCGGTATCATCATCGTGAGCGAGCCGCGCACGGGCCGCATCCTCGGCCTCGCCAATTGGCCGACCTACGACCTCAACCGCTTCTTCGACGCGAAGGCCGCACCGATGGATAGTCAGCGCAACCGCGCGGTGTCCGACGTCTACGAGCCGGGCTCCGTCTTCAAGATCGTTTCGGTCTCCGGTGCGCTCGAGGAACGCCTCATCACGCCGAACTCCGTTTTCGACTGCGGGGCCACCACCGTCCCTTACCGCGGCCGCATGGTCTCCATGCCAGCCGACTCGCACGCCATCGGCGCCGCCGACATCCGGCAGATTGTCCGCGAATCCTCCAACCGCGGCACGGTCCAGGTCGGGATGCAGTACGCGGAACGCCTCGGCGAAGATAAGTTCTTCGCGCTCATCAAGTCCTTCGGCTTCGGTGCCAGGACGGGCCTGATCACCGGTGCCGAAATCCCGGGCCTACTCATCACGCCGAAGGATTGGGACGGGCTGACGATCTCGCGCGTGCCGATGGGCCACTCGGTCAGCGTCACGGCGATGCAGATGCACTTTGCGATGTCGGTCGTCGCGGCCGAAGGCCTGCTGATGCAGCCGCAGCTCGTCCTCCGCGTCGAGGATCCGAAGACGAAGGCAACCGTCCTTAATTACGGACCGCGCTCGCGCGGCCGTGCCATCTCCGCCGCCACCGCCGCACAGATGGCCACGCTCCTGCGCGCCGTCTGCGGCAAGGGCGGCACGGCGCCGCTCGCCGACATCCCCGGCTACGAGGTCGCGGGCAAGACCGGCACGACGCAGAAGATTGTCAACGGTCGCTATTCCTCCACGCACCACGTCGCCTCCTTCGCTGGCTTCTTCCCGGTCAACGACCCGAAGCTCGCGATCACGGTGATCATCGATGAGCCGCAAGGGGAGGGCGTTGGCTATGGCGGCAAGGTTTCCGCCCCGATCTTCCGCGACGTCGCGGAGAAGTGCATCCGCTGGCTCGATATCCCTCCGGTCTCCACCGTCCAACGCGCCCACGTCGCCGACCTCGGCCGATGACGCCTCCACCCGTGATGATGCCCGCCGCCATGGAGCGCCCCACCTTCAACTCGCTGCTGCAAGGCCTCCCGGTCCTCGGTCGCGCCGGCGATGGTTCCGTCCGTATCTCGTCGATCGTCACGGACAGTCGCCGCATCATCCCGGGTTCGCTGTTCTTCGCGTTGCCTGGCCTGCGCGCCAATGGGCACGCGTTCCTCGACGACGCCATCGCCCGCGGCGCGGCCGCCATCATTTCGGGTGAGCCGGTCGCTGGCCTGCCTGCGGTCGCCGCCGCCCAGGTCGCCGATCCGCGTCGCGCCCTTGCCGAAGTCGCCCGCCGTTTCTTCGGCCACCCGGAAGCCGCCCTGCAGCTCGTCGGCGTCACGGGCACCAACGGAAAGACGACGATCTCGACCCTCCTCCGCCACCTGTTGCAGGCCGATGGTTCGCAGTGGGGCCTCGTGGGGACGGTTCGCTATCACCTCGGGCGCCGTTCGATTCCCTCTTATAAGACGACGCCGGAATCGGCCGACCTGTCCGGCTTCTTCCGCCAGATGGTCGACGCAGGCTGTGCCGGCGTCTGTCTCGAGGTCAGTTCCCATGCGCTCCATCAGGACCGCGTGCATGGCTTCCACTTCCGCGTCGCGGCCTTCACCAACCTGACCCGCGATCACGTCGACTACCACGGCGACCTGGCCTCATACCTCGATGCTAAGACGGTGCTCTTCGACGGCCGTAACGGCGCCGTGCCCGATGTCTGCGTCATCAACATCGACGACCCGGCCGGACGTGTGCTCGCCGAAGCCTGCCGCCGCCGTGGTGCGGTCATCACCTTCGGTATCGCTGCGGACGCCGATGTCCGCGCGACTGACCTCGCCCTCGATACGGGCGGCGCCGTCTTCACGGTCCGCCATGATGGCCATTCCGCCATCTTCAAGTCGACCTTGCCGGGCGATTACAACGTCTCGAACGTCCTCTGTGCCCTTGCGATGGCCGCCGCCCTTGGTCGTGACCCGCTGGCCCTCGCGCCCGCGCTCGCGTCCTTCCCCGGCGTCCCAGGCCGGATGGAACGCGTCGAAGCCGGCCAGGCCTTCCCGATCTTCGTCGACTACGCCCACACCGACGACGCCCTGCGTAATGCCTTGCGTATGCTCCGTGACATCACGCCCGGCCGCGTGCTCTGCGTCTACGGTTGTGGCGGCGATCGCGACCGCGGCAAGCGCCCCGCGATGACCCAGGCCGTCGCCGACCTCGCTCATCTCGCCTGGGCCACCGCCGACAACCCGCGTAAGGAAAGCCTCGAGCGGATCTTCGCCGATATGCGCGAAGGCCTCGGTCCGCTCCCGACCGTGGAATTCGTGACCGACCGGCGCGATGCCATCGGCCGCGCCCTCGCCGCCGCGAAATCCGGCGACTGCGTTGTCATCGCTGGTAAGGGCCATGAGACGACGCAGGAATTCGCTGACACGGTGGTGCCTTTCGACGACCGTCAGGTCGTCCGTGAAATCCTTGGGCTCCGGAGGGGCGCGCAGTCGTGATGCCGACCTTCTCCACAGCCGACCTCGCGGCTTGGTCCGGAGGCCGTTGGACCGTCGCTCCGCGCGCCGTTGTCACGGGCTTCGGCACGGACACCCGTGCCCTCCGTGCGGGCGACGTCTTCGTGGCCGTGCGCACTGAACGCCGCGACGGTCATGATTTCCTCGCCGCCGCCCGCTCGCAGGGCGCCGCCTGCGCCTTGGTCGAGCGTCCGGTCGCGGACGACCTGCCGCAACTCGTCGTCGATGATCCGCTCGTCGCGCTCCGTCGCCTCGCCGCCCGTTGGCGCGCCGACTTCCCGGGACGCGTCATTGGCGTGACCGGCAGCGTCGGTAAGACCTCGACGAAGGAGATGCTCGCTGCGCTCCTTGGCGCGGAGGCCTTCGTCACGGAAGCCAATCTCAACAACCTCATCGGTGTCCCGCTGATGCTCCTACGCGTCGAACCGGGGCTCCACCGTTTTGCCGTCATCGAGGCGGGCATGAGTGTGCCCGGCGAGCTCGGACTCTCCGCCGCCGTTATTCGCCCCGACCTTGCGATCGTCACCAACGTCGCCGCGGTGCACCTCGAAGGCGTCGGCTCGCTCGCCGGCATCGCCCGCGAGAAGGCCACGCTCGTCGCCGAGCTCGCCCCTGGCGGCCGAGGGATCATCCCGGCCGAGCTGCTCGTCTGGCCCGAGTTTGCGGTCCATGCGGCTCGTTGCATTGCGGTGCAGTTCGAGGGCGAAGCCGCCCCAGCCGTCGCGCCGGCCCGTCTCGTCCGGGCCTCTTTCCTCACCGATGCCCGCGGCCAGCGCTCGCTCGTGCTCGACGGCGAGGTCTTCCCCCTCGCGCCCATCTCCGACGGGCTCGCCCGCAATGCGGCGCTCGCGCTCGTCGCCGCCCTTGAGTCTGGCCGCCCGTCGGCCGAGCTCGCCGCTGTGACGGCAAAATGGATTCCGCCCGCCGGTCGCGGCAGCGTGCACGTCGAAGGTGACCGCACCTTCTACGTCGACTGCTACAACTCCAGCCCGGCTTCGCTCCTGGATTCGGCCTGCGCCTTCGATCGTCTCAGTCGCGTCGCCGCGTCGCCGCGTCTTTTCCTACTCGGCGGCATGGCCGAGCTCGGTCCCACCTCTGCGCAACTCCATCGCGACTGCGG
>CAMDQP010000020.1 GCA_945906115.1 Opitutus sp. GAS368 | reverse complement strand
GTGTTCCTGCATGACACCATGTCCCGCGAGAAGCGGCCGTTGCTCCCGAAGCCCGGCCGTGACGTCTACGGTATGTATTGCTGCGGTCCCACGGTCTACGGCCCGGCCCATATTGGTAATTTTCGGACGTTCACCGTACAGGACGTCCTGCGCCGCACCCTCGAGGTCGCGGGCCTGAAGGTAAAGCACGTCCGTAATATCACCGACGTCGACGATAAGACCATTCGCGGCGCCCAGGCGGCTGGCCAGACGCTCAGCGACTTCACCATGACCTGGACCGACAAGTTTCATGCCGACTGCACGGCCCTCGGACTTCTGCCCCCGCATGTCGAGCCGAGCGCGGTCGTGCATATCCCGCAGCAGGTTGCGATGATCAAGGCCCTCGTCGACCGTGGCCACGCCTACGTCGCCAAGGATGGCTCGGTCTACTTCAAGGTCTGCTCCTGCCCGGACTACGGTAAACTGAACCACATCGACTTCTCGAAGCTCGAGACCCAGTCCGAGAACTCCGCCGGCGAAGCCAATGACGCCGATGAATACGAACGCGAGTCAGCTTCCGACTTCGCGCTCTGGAAGTCTCGCAAGCCCGAGGATGGTGCCAATTTCTGGCCGTCACCATGGGGTGAAGGGCGTCCCGGCTGGCATATCGAGTGCTCGGCCATGTCGCTCGCCCATCTGGGAGCCACGTTCGACCTGCATGGTGGCGGCATCGACCTCTGTTTCCCGCACCACGAGAACGAGATTGCCCAGTCCGAGTGCGCCACCGGCGTGAAGGGCTTCGCGGCCCATTGGTTCCACAGCGCCCACCTGATGGTCGAGGGCGAGAAGATGTCCAAGAGCAAAGGTAACCTCTACACGCTCGACGAACTGGTCGCCAAGGGCTTCACTCCGATGGAAGTCCGCGCCACGCTGCTCTCCGGTCACTATCGTAGTTCGCTTAACTTCACCATGAAGGGTGTCGATGACTCCCGTTCGGCTCTCGCCAAGCTCGAGCGCGGCACCGATCGCTTGCTCGCCGCTGCCGGCTTCACCCGCGCCGAATTCGCCGCGCCGTCCGCTCAGGAAGTCCAGACCTCTTGGGGTCGTTTCGCCAAGGCCTGGGAAGTCCTGCAGGACGACCTCAATATCCCGGGTTGCCTCGGTCAGGTCTTCACCGTCCTCGCTGAGAAGGATGAGCCATCCACCGAACAGGCCCGGCAGGATGTCTCCGGCCTGGCCAAGATTCTCTTCGCCCTCGGGCTTCAGCTCTTCGCGGCTAAGGCTGAAGTCGCGATTCCGGCCGACGTCGCCGAACTGGGTGCCCGTCGCTGGGCCGCCAAGCAGTCCAAGGATTTCTCCGCCGCCGATCAGCTTCGTCAGGACCTCGCTGCAATCGGTTGGACGATGCTGGACCGCAAAGACGGCTACGAACTGAAGAAGGCGTAAGGCGGGGCAGGGTGGTTGCTCCGTCCTTGCCCTCCGCCTCGGGAACCCCTAGCGAATGGGGTATTCCGCCATGTCTTCCCGCCCGCAGATGACTCCCCTCGAGGAGATTCGCCACTCCGCCGCCCACATGCTGGGAGCCGCCGTGCTCCGCCTGTTCCCTCAGGCCCAGCTGGACATCGGACCGCCCACTGACAACGGCTTCTATTACGACTTCGATCTCGACCATACCTTCACGGCTGAGGACCTCGTGAAGATCGAGGAAGAGATGCGCCGTATCTCCAAGGAGAACCAGAAGTTTGAGCGCTTCGAGTGCACCCGCGAGGAAGCCGAGAAGCTGATTCTCGAGCGCGGACAGAACGCCTACAAGGTCGGTCGCCTCGGCGACATTCCCGCCGGCGAAGCCATTTCCTTTTATAAGAACGGCGAGTTCGTCGACCTCTGCGCCGGTACCCACGTCCGTTACTCCTCGCAGGTCAAGGCGTTCAAGCTCCTGCACATCGCTGGCGCCTATCACCGTGGCGATGAGAAGAACAAGCAGCTCCAGCGCATCTACGGTACCGCCTACGCGACCAAGGACGAACTCGAGCAGGCCATCGTCCGTGCCGAGGAAGCCAAGAAGCGCGACCACCGTAAGCTCGGCAAGGAACTGAAGCTGTTCCATATCGACGAGAAAGTGGGGCAGGGCCTCATTCTCTGGACGCCCAATGGCGCCGTCGTCCGCCAGGAGCTCCAAAACTTCATCTCCGAGCGTCTCTTCCAGACCGGCTACAAGCAGGTCTTCACGCCGCATATCGGCAACCTCGACCTCTATCGCACCTCCGGACACTTCCCTTTCTATAAGGATTCGCAGTTCCCCCCGCTCGTCGAGCGCGAGGCGATGGAGATGCTCGCCAAGGAAGGCTGCGCTTGCGGTGAACTGACGAACCGCCTGGCGGACGGCACCGTGCAGGGCTTCCTCCTGAAGCCGATGAACTGCCCGCACCACATCCGCATCTACGCCTCCCAGCCGCATTCCTACCGCGACCTGCCAGTACGCCTCGCCGAATTCGGCACGGTCTACCGCTGGGAGCAGTCTGGTGAGCTGAGCGGAATGACCCGCGTCCGCGGTTTCACGCAGGACGACGCCCACCTCTTCTGCACCGAAGAGCAGGTCCTGCCGGAAGTCCTCGGCTGCCTTGAGCTCGTCAAGATTGTCCTCAAGACGCTCGGCTTGAATGACTATCGCGTGCGCGTCGGCCTGCGTGATCCCGACTCCGCCAAGTACACCGGTACTGCTGAGAACTGGGATAAGGCCGAAGCTGCCTGCCGCACTGCCGCCGCCACCCTCGGCGTCGCCTTCTCCGAAGAGCCCGGCGAAGCTGCTTTCTACGGCCCCAAGATCGATTTCGTCGTCAAGGACGTCATCGGCCGCGAATGGCAGCTCGGCACCGTGCAGGTCGACTTCAGCCTACCTGAACGTTTCGACCTCACCTACAACGGCGCCGACAACAAGCCGCACCGCCCGGTGATGATTCACCGCGCTCCGTTCGGTTCGATGGAACGCTTCGTTGGTATTCTTATTGAGCACTTCGCGGGTGACTTCCCGACTTGGCTCTCGCCTGAGCAGGTCCGCCTCATCCCGCTCAACGACGACCTCAACGCCGATTGCGAAGCGATGGCCGAGATTCTCAAGGTGGCTAAGATTCGCTGCAGCGTCGACGGCTCTTCCGACAAGCTGGGTGCCAAGATTCGTCGCGCTGAGATGTCCAAGGTCCCGCATATGCTCGTCGTGGGCGCTAAGGAAAAGGAAGCCGGCCTCGTTAACGTACGTTCCCGCGCGGACAAGTCCTTCGAGGGTAACCGCACCTTGGCTGATTTTGTGGCCCTGGTGTCGGCCGAGATCGCCGAACGTCGTCTCAAGGTGCACGTCCCGACGGCTCCCGCTGCCCCGGCTGCTCCGCAGGCCTGACCGTCACGTGGTTTTAACGGACGGACTGGGGAACTAAGGTTGCCCGGGTGGGTCTTTTGAATCTATACCCTGAGTATGACCCAGCCTCGACCTTCATCCCGTCGCGAATTCCTGAAGTTCGCCGGACTTGGCAGCCTCGTCTTCGGCGCTGGCTCGGCCCGGGCCCTTGGTGCCGATGGGCGAGAAGCTTCCGCCAACTCTGCGAAGCGACAGGCCAAGAACGTGATCTTCATGGTCTCGGACGGCATGTGCTTCTCGGTGCTCACCGCCGCTCAGACCTACCTGACCCGGACGGAGAAGCGTTCTTCAAATTGGATGAAGATGTACGGCGAGCTTCCGGTTGTCCGTTCGCTCTGTGAGACCGACTCCGCCAGCGGTATCGTGACCGACTCCGCTGCCGCCGGCAGCTGCTGGGGTATCGGCGAGCGTATCGATAACGGCGTGATTAATATCACCCAGGATGGCCGTAAGCCCGTGACCCTCGTCCAGAAGATGATCGCCGCCCGCAAGCGCTGCGGTCTCGTCACCACTACGACCGCCACGCACGCCACCCCGGCGGGCTTCGTCGCCACGGTTGCCACTCGCTCCGATCAGAAGACCATCGCGGCCCAATATCTCGAGCGCGGTGTCGACGTCGTCTTGGGCGGTGGCACGCAGTATTTCAGCGAAGACCTGCTGGCCGCCTACCGCAAGGCCGGCTATGGCGTCGCCTTGAATCGAGATCAGTTGCTGGCCGACGCTGGCCAGGCCCCGCTGCTCGGTCTCTTCAGTAAGGGCTATATCCCCTTCGAGATCGACCGCATGAATTCCGCCGAACTCAAGGCTTCCACGCCGACGCTCTCCGAGATGACCAAAATTGCGCTCCGGCGCCTGGGCTCCGCCCCGGAAGGATTCTTCCTGATGGTTGAAGGCGGTCGCGTTGACCACGCCGGGCACGGTAACGACGGAGCTGCCGCGATTCATGAGCAAATCGCTTTCGACGAGGCCATCGCCACGGTGCTCGCCTTCATCGATAAGCATCCCGACACCTTGCTCATTATCACCACTGACCACGGCACCGGCGGCTTTAACGTCAACGGCCTCGGCAACGAAGACTTTATCTCCCTGGCTCCGTCTTATTCGGAATCGACGCCCGCCTTCGATCGGCTCACTGGGTTCAAGATGTCGCTCGAGGTGCTCAAGGTTGAGACCAAGGGCCTGTCGTCGAAAGAGTTCGTCGCCGCGGCCGAGAAGGCCACGGGGCTTACTTTCAAGGCCGACGACCGCGCTAAGATTACCTCGACCAAGACACTCGCAGCGGCCCTCATGAAGTACACCTCGATTGGCTGGACCAGCAACAATCACACCGGAGAGATGGTTGAGTTCTCCGCCTACGGACCCGGCTCCCAACTCTTCACGCCGCACCTGCGCAACGATCAGGTGCATGCGAAGATTCTCCAAGCGACGGGTGTGGCCTGAGATTCCTGGCATCCGGGCACAAAAAAGGGCGTCTTGGCGGACGCCCTTTTGCTTGGCCTAGTTGTCGGCTTAGAGCTTGTTGTACTTCACACCGCAGCCGTAGGGCTTGGTGCTGGAGACTTCAGGGGCCTTACCTTCCTTCACGGCCTTGACGGCAGCGAGGACGTAGTTGTTGGCCTTCTCGATGTCGGCGGACTTGGCGGAGGAGATGTTGTCGATCGCGCCCTTGTAGGCGAGGATACCCTTACCATCGATGACGAAGCAGTGCGGGGTGACCTTGGCGTCATAAGCGCGGCCGATGCTCTGGTTTTCGTCTTGGATGACGGTGCCAGGGTAGTAGGTAGCGTTTTCGAGCTTGTGGCCGCCCGTGTTGATCACGAGCCAGACGGCGCCAGAGGCGACGACATCTTTCTGGAATTCCTGCATCTTGCCGCCTTCGTAGAACTTCTTCACGTAAGGGCAGCCAGGGTTGTACCATTCGAGGACGACGGTCTTGCCCTTGAAGTCGGCGAGGCTGACGGTCTTGCCGTCGAGGGTCTTGCCGGTGAATTCAGGAGCAGCCTTGCCGACTTCGGGGGCCGCAAAAGAGGCCACCGCCGCGAGGCAGGCGAGGAGGGAGGTGAGGATACGCATGTGGTTGTGTGGGGGTGTAGAGGCTTTAGTTTAGGGTGACTTCATGGAATTCAACACCATCTTGTATGCGAGGTTGCGGAAATCGGACAAAACAGCGCCTTTTTACCTCGTTTTGACTCGCGGGTTGCCAAATTGACCAAAAACCCAGAACTATTTCCCATGGCTGACGCCCGTTCCACCGCCTTGGTCTGCGCCAATGAAGCTTCCCTCTGGGCGGAGCTGCGGGCCCGCGCGGCCGTTGTGGCCAAGGCTGAACCGGCCCTGGCGCCGATGCTTCAACGTTATGTGCTGGACCGTTCCAGCTTCGGCGAGGGCATCATCCAGCGTCTCGCTGAACGCATTACGCCGACCGGGCAGGATCTGCCGGTCATCCTCCGCGTCCTCAGCGAGGCTGTCGCGTCCGACCGCGAGGTGCTGTCGCAGATGCGCGCCGACATCCGTGCCACGCTTGAGCGCGATCCCGCGACGGAGCATGCGCTCATCCCGTATCTTTGGTACAAGGGCTTTCACGCCATCTCGATGCATCGCCTCGCGCATGTACTCTGGAAGGCCGGTCGCAAGGAGCTCGCCATCCATCTGCAGTCGCTCGTCTCCGAGCATCTCAGCGTCGATATCCATCCCGCCGCTCGCTTTGGCGTCGGTATCCTGCTCGACCACGCCACCGGCTTCGTCGCCGGCGAGACCAGCGTCGTGGCCGATAACGTTTCTTTCCTGCATGAGGTCACCCTCGGCGGCACGGGTAAGGCCCGCGGCGACCGCCATCCGAAGATTCGTTCGGGCGTGCTCGTCGGTGCCGGCGCGAAGATCCTCGGTAATATCACAATCGGCGAAGGCGCCAAGATCGGGGCGGGTTCCGTGGTGCTCAAGGACGTCGCCGCCCATACCAGCGTGGCCGGCGTGCCCGCCGTGATGGTCGGTCAGACCACCGTCGACGCCCCGGCGCTCGACATGGACCACTCGCTCTAGTCTATGCCGAATAGCCGCCCAGCGCAGGAACGCCCGGGCGATGCTCGCGTCCTGGACTGTCTTTATCGCGTGGGCGCTTTCGTCAATGCGACCGAAGATCCACGTGAGGCTTTGGATTTCATCCTGGAAGAAGTGGTGCGTACGCTGGGTGCCTCGAGCGCCTCGATTGCGCTTGTCGAGCCCGCCACGGGCTCGCTGCGTATCGAGGTGAGTAACGGGCTGGAGGCAGCCTCCATCTCCGAGATTATCGGGCAAGGGCAGGGGATCACCGGCTGGGTCGCCCTTTACGCCAAGCCTCAGCGCATCCCCGATGTCTCGAAGGATGCGCGTTACGTCGAGATCCGTAAGGGTATCCGCTCCGAACTCGCCGTCCCCATGGAGCTCATGGGCAACGTCATCGGCGTGGTGAACTGCGATTCCGATCGTCTAGATGCTTTCAGTGAGCAGGACCTTGCTTTCCTCGCCCTCCTCACCAACGAAGCCTCTAAGGCCGTTGGCCGTATCTGGTTGCTCCGGCAGCTGCGCTCCAAGGCGGCTCAGCTCGAGGCACTCGTCCGTGCGGCGCAGGGCCTCGCCCGCGAGCGCGATGAGCCTGGTATCTCGCAGGATCTTGCCCGCCATACCCGCGGATTACTGGGTGTGCGTGCCTGCGCCTATTACAAGATTGTCGACGACGTTCTGTTGCTCAAGCACCTCGACGGCGAACTGAGCGGCAGCGAGCTCGCCCCGAGTATTGCCGTAAACCAGACCTCGCTGGGTACCGTCGTAGGTCGTGGCCGTCCGGTTGTCGTACCGCTCGCCGGTAAGACCGAGGAGCACCTCTTCATCCGGCTTTCCGAGCCGGTCGCATCGTCTTCGCTGCTGGCCGTGCCGGTCCGTTACGAAGACGAGACCTTCGGCGTGCTGATGTGCGTCGCGATGGGGGCTTACCGCTTTTCGGACGACGACAAGCATCTCGTCACTGCGCTTTCCTCCTTCGGCGCCTCCTCGATTCAGAACGCCCGACTTTACGCCAAGGTCTTTACGGTCGAAGAAGGCCTGCGTCGCAGCGAGCGTCTGACGGCGCTCGGTCTGCTTTCGGCGGAGGTCGCCCATGAGATTCGTAATCCGCTGACGGTGATGAAACTCCTTTCGGATACGCTTTCCCAGGGGATGGCTCCGGATGACCCCAAGATGGAGGATCTGGATGTTATGCGTGAGAAGATCGCCCACATGGAAGGCGTCGTCTCGCGGGTGCTCGGTATGAGTAAGGCCCAGTCGGGCGCGTTCCGTGTCGTTGACCTCCGGAAGGCGACGGAGAACGCGGTGTTACTCCTCCGTCTCAAGCTCCAGCAGCTCGGCGTGAAGGTGGAAGTCCATGGCGACCAGGTCATCCCGGCCATCGAGGGTAATCCCGGACAGATTCAGCAAGTCTTTCTCAATTTGATGATGAACGGCGTGCAGGCTATGACTGGCGGCGGACTACTGTCCCTGCACCTGGGGGTCGAGCCGGGCGCGCAAGGCGAGGTTGTCGTGGTCCGTATCACGGACACCGGCATGGGTATTCCTCAGGAAATCTTACCTAAGATCTTCGACTCTTTCTTTACCAGTCGCGAGGACGGTACCGGCCTCGGCCTCGCCATCGTGAAGCGCATCATGCGCGACCATCGCGGTGACATCATCGTCGAGTCCACGGGACCCGGCGGAACGACGTTCAAGTTCTGGTTTCCCGTCGGGAAGTGAGTAGGCGCTTCACCGCCGTCCAGACGACGGGGATGAAGGAGACTACTATCACGATGAGGATGACCTTGTGTAACTGATCGGCTAGGGGCGTGCCGCCGACCACGTGGCCCAGCCAGACGAGTGAATTGATCCAGAGGATACCCCCGAGCGTGTTCCAGCGCAGGAATCGGCCGGCGGGCATGTCTCCCATACCGGCGGCGAAGGGGACGAAGGTGCGCATCAGGGGTACGAACCGGGCGAGCACGATCGCGAGCGGTCCTTTCTCTGCGAAATAGTCGCGGGCGGCGACGAGGTGCCGGCGCTTGAACCACCAGCTGTCGGGCTTCGCTTCCATCGCGTGACCGTATTTGCGGCCCAGCCAGTAGCCGGTCTGGTCACCGATGATCGCCGCGACCGTCAGCGCGCCGGTGACCATCCACGGGTCGAAGTAGGCCGGCCGATCGCCATTCGCGATGGTCAGCACGCCGGCGGTGACAAGCAGAGAGTCTCCGGGCAGGAAGAAGCCCGCGAGCAATCCCGTCTCCGCGAAGATGATCAGGCACATCAGGCTGATGCCGCCCGCTTGGATGGTCTGGCTGAGCCCTTCGGCGGTGTGCAGATGGGACCAGAAGTCGCTCAGCCAAGATTCCATGCCGCCAATAAGGAGGAATCCTCTGGGATGGCAATCGCCTTGAACGAAGGAGTTTTTGCCCTCACGGTGGCGACGTCGCATGTCGCCTGAATACGAATCCTTCTCGGTCCTGCTCCGTCGCTCCGCGTTGCAGCATGGTCTAGCCGGCCAGGCGGCCTTGGAGGGAGAGTTCGTGCCGCGGGCTAAGGTGTTTCTGACCGAGGCGCGCGAAATCCAGCTGGCGGCCCATCGTGCCGGCGTTCTGGGGGGCGAGGTCGCGAAGCTCCGCTCCGACGCCATCGACATCCTTTTCGACGCTCTCTTCTTGAAGGCGGGTCCCGCGGCTTCTGCGATCAGCCTCGTCGCTACAGGTGGCTACGGCCGCGCCGAGCTCTGCCCGCTCAGCGACGTAGACCTACTGGTGCTCGTTCCAAGGCATTCAGCCGCCACGAAGGCGCTCGTCGAATCCATCCTCTATCCACTCTGGGACCTGGGCCTCAAGGTGGGCCAGTCCGTCCGAACGGTCACGGAGTCCACCCACTACGCGAAGGACGATCTGCATCTGCATGTCGCCTTGCTCGAGACACGTCACCTGTGCGGTTCGGCTGAACTCTACGGCCAGCTCGAAGCCAAGACCGCCGCTTTACTTTCCGGGCAGGCCTGGAAGCCGTTCGCGCGCGCCATCGTGGAATCGCAGCGTAAGCGCCGCGAAAAGGCCGGCGGCAGCGCCTACCTGCAGGAGCCTGACCTTAAGAACGGCGTGGGTGCCCTCCGCGATGTCCAAGGATGCATCTGGATCGCCCGCACCGCGCGCAATGGCGTCGGACCGGCCGGGCTGGCGGCTTCCGGTTTTTTACCTTCCGTCGACTTGCAGAAGTTCGAGGAAGCCAAGCAGGTGTTGCTACGCCTGCGTTGTGAACTGCATTTCCAGGTCACCCGTCCGACGGAACAGCTTTCGCTTGAGCGCCAGAACACGATGTCGGAAGGCCTCGGCTATAGTGGCACGCTGACCGAACGTATCGGTGGGATGATGCGCGAGTATTTCGACGCCGCTGATCACATCCGCCGCTGCGCGGAGATCGTCGAAGGTGCGGTCATGGGCGAGCCCGAGCCCGAAGGGTGGGGTGCCCCGTTCATCATGGATGGCCTGCGCGTTGTGCCGGGCGGCACCGTCACGGCGGAACATCGCCTCGTCTTCGAAGAAGACCCTGGCCGGCTGGTGCGTCTCTTCCGCATCTGCCAGATTCATGAAGCCCGGCCTGACCGTGCCCTATCCTTGTTGGTGCGCGAGCGGGCGCACCTGTTGTCGCCTGAGCTCGCCGCGTCCGAAGAAGCCAGCAGCGCCCTCCGTGCGATGCTCACCGAGGGCGGTCGCGTTTACGGCACGCTCAACGCCCTGCGCGAACACGGCTTGCTTTATCGTCTCGTGCCCGAGTTCGCCGGGCTGCACTGCCTCGTGCAGTTCGAATTCTACCATCGTTGGACGGCCGACGTCCACACGCTCCGCTGTCTGATGGAGCTGGATACGATTTACGCGGGCGAGACGGATGTCGACCAGCGCTACCGCGAGGTCGTCCTCGGTTCCGAAGCCCCCTCGCTACTCTACGCCATTCTGTTCCTGCATGACATCGCTAAGTCTGGCGGCATCGAAGGCCATGCGGAACGCGGCGTACCCATCGCCGACCGGGTGCTGGAACGTCTTGGCTTCGATGCGCGGGAGCGTGAGATCGCCGCTGGCGTCATCCGCCACCACCTCGTGATGGGTCTCTACTGGCAACGACACGACATCGACGACCCTGCCAATATTGACCGCTTCGCCCGCCTGATGGTCGACGAGCAGGTCCTGCGCAGTCTCTTTGTGCACACGCGTTGCGACGCCCGGGCCACTTCCCCAGACCTCTGGACTGAATTCAAGGACGGCCAGCATTGGACGGTCTACCGCCGGACCCTCGCCAAGCTGGCCGGTGAGGCGGAGCATGACCATGGCGCCGTCGTGGCCGCGCTGCGGTCCGCCACCGCCGTCATCCTCGGCACGGATATCCCTTCCGACGAGGTCGAAGCCCACTTCACCACCATGCCGCAGGGGTATTACCTGCATGCCGCGGCCGAAGACGCCGCGCATCACCTCCAGATGATTCATCGACTTATTGCATCGGTCTCGGAAGCCGAGGCGGAAGTCTCATTACGACCGATTGTCGAATGGCACGACGACGCCGGTTCGGGTCAGTCGCTCGTGACCGTCGTCACCTGGGATCGCGCCGGACTCTTCAGCCGGATGGCCGGTGCCTTCGCAGTGGCCGGCATCAACATCGTCTCTTGCCGCGCCTTTTCGCGCGACGACGACGTCGCAATCGACTTCTTCAAGGTCGTCCTACCTGTCGGTAAGGAGGCCGCTTCCAAGGAGCGTTTCACCACGGCCTTGGCAAAATCCCTGCTCGAAGGCACTGATCTGGTAGAGGATGTGGCCGCCGAAGAGCAGCGCGCCCTTTTAACTGCTCCGCGCCGTAAGGCTTTCGTGCCGCTCGCTGCCAAGGTCGAGGTCTACTATGAGGTAGAGCTGACTCGCACGGTCATCGAGCTCCAGTGCAATGACCGCTTGGGTCTGTTGTTCCGAGTCGGCCGCGCCATCCGTGAGGCGGGCTATGCCATCACCTTCGCCAACATCGCGACCGAGCAGGGTTTCGCCATCGACACCTTCTACCTGACCCCGGAGCGCGGTCTGACCCGCGACCCGCATCCGCCGGAAGCCTTGGCCGAGGTCTTGCGCGGAGTGGTCTCCTGAGCGTCGTCCCACCTTGCTTCGGTCGGGGAATCGCCCAAAGTAGTTCCGTCCCGCCATGAACAAGCTGCTCACCCTCCTGAAGTCCGGCCTCATCGCCTTTGCCGCCTGTGGTCTCCTCCTCGCGGCCGACCCTAAGCCTTCCACCGAAAAGACCATGACCACTCCTCCTAAGCTCGAGAAAGCCACCTTCGGGGCCGGCTGTTTCTGGGGCGTCGAATATCAATATGCCAAGATTCCGGGCGTCCATTCGGCCGAGAGCGGCTATGCGGGCGGCAAGACCATGAATCCGACCTATGAGGATATCTGCAATAAGGGTACCGGGCACGCGGAAGTCATCGAGGTGACTTTCGATCCGGCCAAGGTGAGTTATCGCACGCTCGTCGAGTATTTCTTCAAGATGCACGACCCGACGCAGGTCAACCGCCAGGGTCCGGATGTCGGCGATCAGTATCGCTCCGTGATCTTCGCACACTCTCCCGAGCAGCAGAAGGTCGCCGACGACGTGAAAATCGGCCTGACGCTCGCCAAGGCGTTTAGCCGTCCGATTGCCACCCAGATTGAGACTGCTCCCAAGTTCTGGCGCGCGGAAGAATATCACCAGAAGTATTACCAGCTGCGGGGCAAGAAGCCCTATTGCCACCTGGTGCCCTTCGCGGAAGAGAAGTAAGTCGTGGCTGAACGGCGCCTTCGGTCGGACGACGCCTTGCCTGGCCTTGGTCAGGGGGTGCCTGA
>CAMDQP010000019.1 GCA_945906115.1 Opitutus sp. GAS368 | reverse complement strand
CGTCCAGTTTCCTGGAACCAGACGCAGGTCACCGACGCCTCGCATCTCGTGGTCTTCGCCCGTCGTACCGAGATCACGGAGAAGGACGTCAACGACTTCTTCCACCAGTTGGTCTCGGAGCGACACGCGGATGCGACCAAACTCGAACCCTACCGCCAGATGATGATGGGTGGCGTGGTGAAGGGTAAAGATGCCGCCGGCCAGAAAGAATGGGCGGCCCGTCAGGTTTATATCGCCCTCGGCCAGCTTATGGGGGCGGCCGCGGCACTCGCCGTCGATACCTGCCCGCTCGAAGGCATCGACCCCGTCGCCTACGACGGGATCCTCGGGCTCAACGGCAGCGGCTTTGAGGTCGTCGTCGCGTGCGCCGTGGGCTACCGCTCTACGGAGGACAAGTATGCCGCGATGAAGAAGGTCCGTTATCCGGCCAGCCGCGTCATCAGTCGCATCTAATCAGCTACGGGCGGACCAGCGCACGAATTCTTCGTCGTCGGTCAGTACCTGCGGGTCACCGTATTCCGTCGAAAGTAGGCTGCGATACGCCTCGTCGGCGAAGCGCCGGCAGTGCAGGAGCACGCGCGCCGAGTGGCCCGGCGCCCGGACGAGTCGGCCGAGCGCCTGGTTGACCTTACGCATGCCCGGTCGGACATACGCCAGCGAGAACGCGTCTTCGGCGCCGGCTTCGACGAACATCTTCCGACGTGCTTCTTGGAGCGCATTGACCTCGGGAAGCGCCGGGCCGATTACCACCGCCGAACGGATGCGACCGCCCAGCATGTCGACGCCTTCGCCGAGCGAGCCGCCGAGGATGAGGCAAAGGATCGTGTAGCGGTTGAGTGAATCCTCGACGAAGCGCGCCGTACCATCAGGGCCAAGCCCGCGTGGCTGCACGGCCACGTCGGCCTTCGGTTCGAGGTTGCGCACTTCCTTCATCACGGCTTCGGCATATTTATACGAAGGGAAGAAGGCCGCGACCGCGCCTTCCTGGGAAAGGCGGAGCAGGGCGGCGCCGGTGCGGGCCATGTGGCCTTCGCGCGTCTTGAGGCGCGTGTCCACGCGTCCGTCAATCGCGACGGTGTACGCGCCTTGGCGCCACGGAGCCAGAGCGTTGACCATCACGAGACTATCTGGGTCGAGGCCGCAGTCGGCCGCGAGCGAGCCGCGCGGCCCGGGCGTCGCGGTCATCAGCAGGCTGTGGCCAAACGCGCGCAGGCGTTCGCCGGTGGCCTTGGCGGCGGAAAGGCAATCGAGGCTGAGCAGACCGGGCTTCGGCGACCAGACCAGCCAACCGAGGTCGGCGGCTTCGAGGCGATCGGACCAAGTGGCGGCGTTCCAGACGGCTTGCTTGGCGGCGTCCGGAAGGTCGTCGGTGTTGAATGGGTGTTCCGCGGCGAGGACCGACATACGTTCTGCGATGGCCATCGCTTCGATGCGGTCGTCCGGCGAAATCGCGTCGGCCTTCGGCAGGCGATGCAGGAAGTCAGCCCACATCTGCGCGGTCTGACACCAAGCTTCGGGCGCGCGGAAGCGCGTGAGCGTGAACGCGAAGTCGGCCGCGGATTGTTCATCGTCGCGCAGCGAGAGGCATTCGGCCGCACGGTCAGGCAGGTTGTGGGCTTCGTCTACGATGAGTATCGTATCGTGGATATCCCATCCCGGCACGGTCTCGAGGGCCGCCCGATTACGCGGGGAGAAGACGTAGTTGTAGTCGCAGATGACGACGTCGGCGTGCGCGAGCATCGCCTTGGTGATATCCCACGGCGGGACGCCCGCGATGCGGCCGATCTCGCGGACGCGGCGAAGGTCGGCGGCCTCCTCGAGCAGATGCTGCGGATCGATCTTGGCGTTGGCCCAATTGCGCCGGATCTGCTCAGGGTCATCGGTAATCCCTTCGACTTCGTGTTCAGAGCGCGGGCGGAGGAGTACCGCGCGGAGTTCGTTGCTGCGGGCGAGGCGGCGGAGTTCGGAGAGGACTTGGATCTGGCCCGTGCCCTTGCCGGTAAGGTAGAGGAGACGTCCCGCGCGACCGCCACGGAGGAGGCCGAGGCCGTGCCGCAGGGCGGCGGAGGTCTTGCCGAAGCCCGTCGGCGCGACGAGCAGGCGCGTGGGCGAATCGAGGCCGGCCTGGTCGAGGTCAGCGCAGCATTGGAGCCATTCCGGTCGCGGTTCTTTGAACGGGAGTCGGTCCGGCAGGTTGAGCAGGCGCGCGTGACTAGCCCGACGGTTCTCGGCGTGCGCGGCGAGGGTCTCCGCCTGCGTGAGCAGGTCGGCTTCGGCGGAGCGGGGTAGGGCGACGGGCTGGCGGGTGCCGTCCGCGGGGTCGATGAAGATCAATTCCCCTTTCACCTCGCGGGCGCCAGAGTCCAGACGAGCGGCGTGACAGTAGGCCGCGAGCTGGAGAAAGTGGTGGGCAAAGCGGCCGATGAGGAACTCGGGTTTACGCGGCAGCTTCAGGCTGATCGTTTTAATTTCACGGATACGAACCTCATTGGCTGTCTCGAGCCATTGGTCGGCGCGGCCAGTGATAGCGATGGTCCAGCCGAGGGCGCCGACTTCGCAGGCGATGGTGCGTTCGAATTGCCAGCCCTGGCCTTCAGCTTCGGCGACCTTGCGCATGGTCTCATGCCATTGGCGGCCCGCTTCGGCGCGCCAGGGGGCGCCACCCGCACCCGCGCCCGGCCCGG
Organism: Opitutus sp. GAS368; assembly: GCA_945906115.1. Classification (GTDB taxonomy): domain Bacteria; phylum Verrucomicrobiota; class Verrucomicrobiia; order Opitutales; family UBA953; genus UBA953. The sequence goes on along the minus strand of CAMDQP010000019.1, from coordinate 9,674 downwards.
GTCGGAACGTCGCGAACTCCTGCGCGCTCAGCTCAACGCGCTTCGCCTTGATGTCGATGCGCATCAGGGCAGGACGTAGTGAGCCTCGCCGGCGGCCCAGCGTTCGAGGTCCGTGGCGAGCTTCGCGACGGTCTCTTCATCGGTCGTCTGCCCATCGAGCGGTTGGCCGAGGATTGCCGCTGCGCTGGCTTGGCGGGCGCCGAGGCGCGTGAACCACTGTTCATGCACGCCCCAGCCGCCGTCCTTCAGGATGAGCCAGAGGCTTTTGAAATAGGCACAATCGGCACGTGGGCGCGCGGCCATCGCATCGAACGTTTCAAGCGCGATGCGGTAGCAGACCTCGGCGGATTCGGGCGGCGGCGGGTTCTTGCGCAGCATCGACGCAAGGCGGCAGGCGCGTTCGAGCGTGCGGTGGTCGCGGGCGAGGCCGGCGCGGCGCGTGAGGAGGCGATAATCCCGGGCGAAGCGGATGCCGCCGTCTTTCGCGCGTTCAAGGCTCACTTCGCCTTCATCGAAGAGGTCGGGCAGGGTCGTGCCGTTGCCACGTTGGGTGCGGATGAGGCAGCGGACGATGCCTTCGGCGGGCTCAAGCAGCGTGAGCAGGGAATGCGATTCCCCGGAGGGATCGCGACCCAGCACCAGGCAGCGGAGGCTCGACGCGGACATCCGGCCTACTCCTTGCTTTCCGGCTTAGGGACGACGGAGCCGAAGCTCATCAGCAGGCCGAGGGCTTCGCCGACGGTCAGTTTCGTCTCACGGACTTCCTCGGGAGAGAGGTGCAGGATGACACCGGTGGTGGGCGCGGGCGCGGCTGGGATAAAGACGTTCACGACCTGTTTGCCGATGGCTTCGCTGAAGACCGTTGGTTGCTCATGGGTCACGAAAGCGATGGACCACATACCCGGGCGGGGGAACTCGACCATCACCACGCGGCGGAAGGTGTCCTTGTTGCGGCCGCTGAGGGCGTCGACCATTTGGCGGATGGTGCCGTAGAGGGCGCCGAGGCCCGGGATGCGTTCGAGCACGGCGCCGAACCAGCGATGCAGGAGCTTGCCGAAGAGACGCTTCGAGAGGTAGCCAACGAAGATCAGGATGAAAATCATCACCAAGGCGGACGACACCACCACGAGCTGGCGGTAGAGGCCGACCGTGAAGTCGGGCACGGGGATCTTCGCGTTATGCCAGAGCCACGCCAAGCCGAACTCGATCGCCGGCTGGATGAACTTGCCCATCAGGTCGAGTAACACCGAGACCACGTAGAGCGTCAGGCCGATCGGCATGAGCAGGAACAGCCCCGTCAGGAAGTTGTGACCTAGGCGGGAGGCTAAGGTGGTCTTTTCGTTCGTTTCGCCCATGACATGACAAAAGGAAGTCCCGTGGCCGTGGCAAGGTCGGTCACAGGAATCGGGGATTGGAACCGTGGCGGCAGGCCGTTTAATGACCTTATGAAGATGTTCCTCTGGGTTGCTCTCGCCATCGCCGCATCCGCCTCCAGCCTTTTCGCTGTGGCCGAAGCCTATCCTCGTACGTCGCCCGGCGACCTCGAACTCAAGACCTTGCCCGCGGCTCGCTGGATGCGCACGGAGTCGTCGACGGATTATTTCGCGGCCGACAACGGGCTGTTCATGAAGCTCTTCCGCTACATCGACTCGAATAAGATCCCGATGACCGCGCCGGTCGAGGCGGGCATCAAGCCGGGCACGATGGTCTTCTATATGGACGACGCCTCGGCTCAGCGCGCGGACCTCGCGGAGACGCCGCAGGTGAAACTGTCGTCGGTGTCCGAGCGGCGCGTAGCCGCCATCGGTATCCGGGGATCGTATAGCCGCGAGAATTACGAGGAAGCGTTGAGCGAGCTACGGGCGTGGCTCGCCAAGCAGACCGACGTGAAAGCGGCCGGCGAGCCGTATGCAGTCTATTGGAATAGCCCGTTCATGCCGTTCTTCCTCAAGCAGTCGGAAGTGCACATTCCCGTCGCGCCGACGAAGTGATCAGGCCCAGGCGCGCTGGCGCCAGGCGAGGCCTTCGGCGATTTCACGGGCGAGTTCCGGGCCGCGGAAGATGAGGCCCGAGTAGACCTGCACGAGGCAGGCGCCTTCGTCCATGAAGCGACCGGCGTCCTTGGCGGACAGGATGCCGCCGCAGCCGACGATGGGGATGCGTCCGTCGGCTTCCTTGGCGAGGAAGCGGACCACCTGCAGGGAACGTTCGAGGAGGGGGGCGCCGCTGAGGCCACCGCGGCCGGGCGAGCACGCTTCGGTACCCGCGGGGCGCGTGGTCGTGGTGTTCGTGGCGATAATGCCAGCAAAGCCGCATTCGCCGACGACGCTGACGATGTCGGCGAGCTGGTTGGGATTGAGGTCTGGGGCGATCTTGAGGAGCAGGGGCACGGGACCGCCGGCGACCGAGCGGTTCTCTTGCGCGAGTGCGGAGAGCAGCGTCACGAGCGGGGCGCGATCCTGGAGTGCACGCAGGCCGGTGGTGTTCGGGCTACTGATATTGACGGCGACGTAGTCGGCGAGCGGGGCGAGGAGTTTGAAGCAGGCGAGATAATCTTCGTGCGCCTGCTCGTTGGCGGTCGCCTTGTTCTTGCCGATGTTGATGCCGAGCGGGCAGACGCGCTGACCGCGGCCAGGCTGCTTGCTCAGGCGATCGTGCAGGGCTTGGGCGCCGTTATTCGGGAAGCCGTAGGCGTTCACGACGGCGTTAAGCTCAGGGTAGCGGAAGACGCGGGGCTTCTCGTTGCCCGGCTGGGCCTTCGGGGTGACCGTGCCGACTTCGACGTGGCCGAAGCCGAGGGCCGCCGCGCCGCGCCAGCCGATGCCGTCCTTATCAAAACCAGCGGCGAGGCCGATGTGGTTGGGGAACTTCAGGCCGAAGGCTTCGATCGGGCGGCCGCCCTGGGGGGTCAGCGAGCGCTCCAACAGGAGGCGGAGGGGGGCGCAGGCGCCTAGGAGACCCATGCCGAAGAGACCGAGCTGGTGGGCCTTCTCCGGGTCCAGCGTGTAGAGGGCCTTTGAAATCACTTTCTCATAAAGGAAAGACATATCCAGCAGTTAAGGGGGGAAAGGGCGGAAGGAAAGCGGAGAAGCCCGCCTTTTGGACTCTTTGCCGACCCCTCTTGACTCCCGCCCAGACATGGACACATCACCCCCCATGGCTGTGACTACCTCGAAGCTCCTTTGGTGCACCATCCGATTCAAGGAGAAGGTTGGCAACTGGTGGGTGAAGGAGAACTCCGACCCCAAACACTACGAGCCGGACGGCTTGGGCATCCTCGACCCCTTCCAGTTCCCCTGGATCCTCGACATGATGGACCCGCTCCGTGAGTACGGCCTGTCCAACGAAATCCTCGAAGCCGCCTTCGTTCCTTTCCAGCCCCAGGAAATCGACAAGGACAAGGACCAGACCGTCCGCCTCGTCCGCGTGGCCGAACACATCCTCGATTCCGAGGAGCAGCTTTTCGCCCTGCCGAACGTCAAGGATGGCGATAAGGGCGCTTACGCTGATTTCCTCGAGCACATCATGCGCCTGCGCGTGAAGCTGATCAACGACACGATCAAGCTCGAGCAGAAGCTCACCGTCGAGGACGTGGATGAACAGCTCAGCGAGCTGCGCAACCAAGCCCTGATTGAAGGCCGCGACATCCATCCTTTCGAAGAGATCACCGACATCCTCGAGTTCGTCCCCCTAGGCCATGAAGTCCCCGGCGACGACGATGATGACGATAAGCCTGCCCGCCCCCAGGGTGCGGCCGAAGATATCGCCGACCTCCCGGACGTCGAAGAAGTCGACAAGGACATGGAAAAGAACCTCCGTTGGGATGACGAAGACGAGCCGGCCGAAGCGGGTGCCAGTGAAGAAGGCGGCGAGTCCGAAGGTGGCGGCAAGGCTTCCGGCAAGTCCGGTCGTCGTCGCTAAGCTATCTTACTTAGATGTCTCGTCCTCAGGCCTTGCGGCCACCTGTGGCTCGAAGAGCCAGAGGCGGCGTGCCGCCATGTCCACTGCGATCGGGTGGGCGAGCAGGAAGTCATCCCCCAGCAGGTTGTGCTCTTGGTCGCGGATGAACTCGACGCCCGTGAGTGGGGCCCCGCCAATCTTGAGGGACTTGATTTTGCAGACCTCGACGCGGGTCAGGCTGGTGCTGCGCACGGTGGCCACGGGGAGGTAGCCGCGGAACTCAGTCTGGCCGCGGAACTTCAGCGAGCTCATGTAGGACTTCGATGCGCCAGAATCGATGATCATGGGGATCTTGACGCCCTCGACCTCGATGTTCACGCCACAGTGACCGCCGCGGCTGTAGCAGGGGACTTCGTGGGCGCCAGAGGTGTCCGGAATCTTGCCGAGGATCATGACCTTATTGCGCAGGTCCATGTAGAACGGACGACCGAAGAGGATGTCGGCTCCGAGCAGGCCGTCGATCTCCATGCCGTCGAGCGGCATGATGGCTACATGGAAATCCCGCCAGGTGACTTCGCCCGCCTGGAGTTTCTCGACGAGGCCGTAGGTGGATTCGTTGCGGCCGGAGTTGCCCATCGTGGGCAGGCTGAAGGCCGCGGTGATGCCGCAGCGTTCGGCGGCGCGCGGGGTGATCACGGCGGTGCCTTGGCAACCAGTGTCGACACCCATGAGCACGGTGACGCCGTTGATCTGCATCCGTAGCGTCGGGATGGATTTGACGCGGAGGCGGAACGACGCCATGCCGCTCTCGGGGAACTCGTCCTTGGGCTTCTTGAGCTCCTGCGCGGGCAGGGTGACGGCGACGCAGAAACTGAGGCAGGCGAAGAGGGTGCGCAGGGGCTTCATCGGTGAGCGGCGGTGAGGCGCGGATGCATCCGTGCCGGGGTCACTTCACCTTGGAGGGTTTCCGAGGGAGGTCGACAAGGACCTGCGGTTTTTTGGCTCAGGCCTCACGCCGGCGTCGCCAGATGTAGGTCAGGGCGAAGAGCAGACCACCCAGGCCGACGGCCCAGTCGCCGTGGCGCACCCAGAAGGTGTCCGGCTGGCGGTCGCGGGGGAGACTGACGGGGGCGGTCGCCCGAGAACCGCGGAAATAGATGCTCCCTTGGTCCAAGAGCGGAAAGGCCCGGCCGAGCGAATCGATGGTTCCGCTCCAGCCGGCGTTGCCACAGCGAACCACTGGGAGGCCGGTGGCGGCAGCCAGCAGAACCGAGTGCGCGACGTGCTGATAGGCGCCGGCTTCCCGGCCATACCAGGCGTCGTTCGTCACGACGACGAGGACGTCGGCGCCGGCGAGGGCGTGTTCGCGGGCGAGCTCAGGGAAGACGTCTTCATAGCAGACGAGCGCTCCGGCCATGAAGGTATGACCGCGGCGCGTGGTGAGCGGCAGGAGCGAGGGCCCAGTGCCGGCGATACAATCCGTCTCGATCGGGACGACTTTGCGCAGCGGCAGGAAGTCGGCGAACGGGACGTATTCGCCGAAGGGCACGAGGTGGCGCTTGGCGTAGACAGGTTTCTGCACGCCTTCCGCGGTGATCACCGCGACGGCGTTACCGTAGCCGGCGCCGCGTCGATCGAGGGTCCCGATGACGAGCGGAGTGTCGGTGGCTTTGGCCAGGCCAGTGAGGCGGCTCAGGTAGGCTTCGCTCTCGAGCGAGAGCGGTAGAGCGGCTTCGGGCCAGAGGACGAAATCGACCGCCTTATTCGCCGCCACCGAGGCGGTCATGGCTTCCGTCATCACGAGGTGATCCTGCAGGCGCGTCGGATCCCACTTGGCGTTCGGGTCGAAGTCCGTCTGCACGACGCCGACGGTGAAGCTGACCTTATCCACCGGAGCCTTGGCCGCGTTGGCGGCGATCAGGGCGAAGAAGCCGAGCGCAATCGGGAGCAGACCGAGATAGAGTTCGGGCGTGAGGCGACGCAGCCAGCCCATCGGACCGGCGGGCTTTAATTCGCTTTCTTCGCGGTAAAATTCGATGAGGCGGACAATCCAGCGGGCGAGCCCGAGATTAAAAAGCACGAGCGCGATGGAGAGGCCAATCGGCCCGACCCAGGCGCAGAGGCTGAGCATGACGGGATTACCGGTCTGCGAAGCCGCGAGCGGCAGCCAGCCGAAGCCAGAGAGGATGGTGCTGCGCGTCCATTCCAGCAGGCCCCAAGCACCGGCGAGACCGCCGATGGCGAGCAGGCGCGCCGGGAGCGAAGCGCCTGCGCAGGCGGGAAAAATCCAGCGGGCCAGCAGCAGCCAGATAAACGGGTACAGCGCGCAGTAGGCGGTGAGCAGCACGAGGCCGAGCCAACCGAGCGGCGGATAGACGTGGCGGAGCCAGACGAGCAACGCGATCCAGAGCACCCAACTCGTCACGAAGCTCACGCGACGCCACGTGCGCCAGTCGGGACGAAGCGTCGTGGCGATCATCGCCGGCACCAGCGCGACGAAAGCACAGAACGGATGGCCGACGGGACCAAACGAAAAGAAGAGCAGCAGGGCGGTCAGCGATGCGCCGACCCAGGCGAGCCGGGCGGCAGCAGGGCTGCTCGTCGGCTGCTCGGTCATTCCGAAAGCGTCTCGACCACTTCCCAGCCTTCGTCGCGGACGAGCGCTTCGGCCTTCTTCCACTTCAGGTCCTGGGTCTCAGGTCCTTTGCGGATGCGGACGACGGCGTTGCGGCCGATCTTCGGGGTCAGGCGGCGGAAAGGTTCGGGCTTCGGCGCGTTGGCCGGCGTGGTCGCGGTCGTTTCGATTGCACCCGCCTCGGCGGGTCCGGTGGCCTTGGCCTGGCCTTGGGCGCGACGCATGAGGGCTTCGAGGGCTTCCATTGACGAGGCGGTGCGGAAGAGGCCGGCGCCGGTATCGGTGCGCAGCTGCTGCATGAGGCGTTCGAAGGCCTTGAAGGCTTCGGCCTTGTACTCGTTGAGCGGATCCTTCTGCGCGTAGGAGCGCAGGCTGACGCCGCGACGGAGGTCTTCCATCTCGGTCAGCTGGTTCTGCCAGTTGCGGTCGATGGCGCGCAGGAGGACGTTGCGTTCGAGGTATTGCAGGACCGCAGGCGACTCGTGTTCCTCACGGCTGGACTGGAGGGCGCGAACGCGGTCAGTGGCGAGCAGGATCACTTGGGCCTTGGTGCGGGCGAGGATGTCCTCGAGGTCGATCCGCATGTGGAAGGTGGTGACGTACCAGTGGACGAAGGTGTCGGCGGCGCGACGTTCGGCCTCGCCATTCGGGTCAGGGAAGACGACGTCGAGGCGGGCTTCGATTTCTTCCTCGACGATGTTCATGATCGTCTCGCGGCTGTCCTCGGCCTTGAGGGCGCGGTTGCGCAGGCCATAGATGATTTGGCGCTGCTGGTTGAGCACGTCGTCATACTGCAGCAGGCGCTTGCGCATCGAATAGTTCTGACCTTCGACGCGCTTCTGGGCGGTGCCGATGGAGTGGTTCAGGAACGGGTGCTCGAGCGGCTCGCCTTCCTTGAAGGACTTCTCGAGCATCGAGGAGACAATGCCGGCGTTGGCGAACAGGCGCATGAGGTCATCCTCAAGGGAGACCAGGAAGCGGGAACGGCCAGGGTCGCCCTGACGAGAGCAACGGCCGCGGAGCTGGCGGTCGACGCGGCGGACTTCATGGCGTTCGGTCGCGACGACGTACAGGCCGCCGAGTTCGCGGACGCCTTCGCCCAGTTTGATGTCAGTGCCGCGACCGGCCATGTTGGTGGCGATAGTCACTGCGCCGAGCTGGCCAGCCATCGAGACGATGTCGGCTTCGGCCTCGTGGTGCTTAGCGTTGAGGATCTTGTGCGGGACCTTGGCCATCGCGAGCATGCGGCCGAGGGTTTCGGAGGCTTCGACGGAGGCGGTGCCGACGAGGACGGGCTGTCCGCGCTTGTGGGCTTCCGCAATCTCCTTGATGGCAAACTGGTACTTCTCCTTACGCGTCTTGAAGACGATATCGTTATCGTCGATGCGGATGCACGGACGGTGCGTCGGGATGGCGACAACGGTCAGCCGGTAGATGTCATTGAACTCGGAAGCCTCGGTCTCGGCGGTGCCGGTCATGCCCGCGAGCTTCTGGTACATACGGAAGTAGTTCTGAATCGTGACCGTCGCGTAGGTCTTATTTTCCTTCTCGAGCGCGACGCCTTCCTTGGCTTCGACGGCCTGGTGGAGGCCGTCGGACCAGCGGCGACCTTCCATGATGCGGCCGGTGTTTTCGTCGACGATCTTCACCTTGCCCTCATGGACGACATACTGCTTGTCCTTTTCGTAGAGCGCGTAGGCCTTGAGCAGCTGGCCGATGGCGTGGATATCTTCGGATGCTTGGGCGTAGGCGGCTTCGGCTTCGCCCCGGAGTTCGGCGCGGCGTTCGTGGGTCAGCGACTCGTCGTTATCGAGTTCGACGTAGCGGCTCGGCAGGTCGGGCAGCACGAACGCGTCGGGTTCGCCGGGGCGCAGCGTATCGCGTCCGAGCTGGGAAAGGTCGGCCTCGTGGTTGCGTTCACTGATGGAGAAGTAGAGACGTTCCTTGAGGTGGAAGCGGCGGTCCTTTTCGATTTCGGAGGCGAGCACGCCTTCGTGCTTCTCGAGTAGTTTGCGCCAGCGGCCGTTCTCCATCAGGCGGAGGAAGATGCGGTTGCGCGGCATGCCGTGGGCGGCGAGCCAGAGCTTGTCGAGGCTGTCGGCGGAAGGCTCCTTGTTTTCGCCGATTTTTTCGAGTTCCTCGCGGGCCTCGTTCATCAGGCGGGTGACGAGGCGGATCTGCAGTTCGAATAGGCCGGCGACTGGCTGGCGGAGGCGCGGGAAGGCGGGCTCGCGTTCTTCGGCGACGGGTCCGGAGATGATCAGCGGGGTGCGGGCCTCGTCGATCAGGATGGAGTCGATTTCGTCGACGATACAGAAGTAGTGATCGCGCTGGACCTGCTCTTCGGGCGAGAGGGCCATGCCGTTGTCGCGCAGGTAGTCGAAGCCGAACTCCGAAGCGGTACCGTAGGTGATATCGCAACCGTAGGCGGCCGTGCGTTCGTCGCCCGGCATCTGGTTCTGGATGCAGCCGACCGTGAGGCCGAGCCAGCGGTAGAGATGACCCATCCACTCCGAGTCGCGGCGAGCGAGGTAATCGTTGACGGTGACCAGCTGACAGTTCTTGCCGGTCAGGGCGTTGAGGTAGAGGGGCAGGGTGGCGACGAGGGTCTTGCCTTCACCGGTCGCCATCTCAGCGATCTTGTTCTGGTGGAGGGCGATGCCGCCGACGAGCTGGACGTCGAAATGCACCATCTCCCAGGCCAGCTCATGGTCGCACACGATGGCGGTGGTGCCGCAGAGACGGCGGGCGGCGTTCTTGACGACGGCGAAAGCCTCCGGGAGGAGGGCGTCGAGGGATTCGCCTTTAGCGTGGCGTTGCTTGAACTCCTCGGTCTTGGCGCGGAGCTGGTCGTCCGACAGTTTTTGGTACTCGGTCTCGAGGGCGTTGATCCGCTTGACGAGGGGCGCGCACTTTCGGAGGAATTTCCGGTGGTGGCTGCCCGCGAAGAGCTTGAGAATGCTGAGAAACATGGGTCCGGGAGCGAGAGGTAGCAAACCCCGACCCCACCCCCCGGGGCAAGCCTTGACTCGGGTTGTTCACATCGGCTTTTCCGCCTTGCGGCTGTGCTCCCGCCCTCAAGATGGGTCATGACCATGGCTGAAAACGTCCTTATCCTCGGTACCGGCTGCGCCGGCCT
>CAMDQP010000018.1 GCA_945906115.1 Opitutus sp. GAS368 | reverse complement strand
GTCGGCCAAGCGCAGGAAGAGCAGGCCGCGCGCGCCTTCGGCGGCCACGGCATAATATTCGGCCCAGACGACGGCGACTTGCTTCGGAGCGGTGGCCGGCTTGAGGCCCTTGGAGAGAGACGGCGCGCCCTTGTCGACGCCGGGAACGTAAGCGTAGCCTTCGGTCGGGGCGACCGCGAGCGACTTGTCGTCCGCCTTAATCCACGCGGAGCGGATGTCGGCGGTCATATCCGCTGGTCGATTGAGCTTACCATCGCCAAGCAGGCTAATCGAACCGACGAAGTGCACCTTGGCGTAACCCAGATCGCGGGCCTGCTTCTGGAGACGGACGACGGAGTGGCTCACGGCGATATTCCAAGCGGCCGGCGCGAAATCGGCGGCGAAGGTAACCGGCTTGGTCTTATCGGCGGCCCGAGCGGTGGCGATGGCACGCAGGCGGGTCAGCGAAGGCAAGGCCTGCTGGATCTGCGCATTGCCTTCGTCGATCATCTTCTGGGAGCGGATTTTAACCTGCTCCGGCGTCTCGGTGAGGCCGCCAGAGTTAGGTTTTTCGGCAGCGCCGCCGCTCGTCTTCATGATGCTTTGGCCGACCTTGATGCGGGTTTCCCCAGCCGAGTTGGTGCGCATGGAGTTGCTCCACTCAACGAGTTCGTTGGTCCTGAGGTAACGCACCACCTCCGCATCCGGGATGGACGGAGGGGGCGGCACCACCTCGCCGGCGGCGATGAAAATCAGGGAGGCGAGGAAGGCGTACATGGAGCGAGGGTCAGGACTCGTCGAACTTACGGGCGAACAGCGCATCCATCTCTCCGAGGAGCGCGGCGCCATCCTTGCCGCGGACGGAGAAGCGGAGCTTCGAGTTCTGGCCGGCGGCCAGCATCATGAGTCCCATGATGCTCTTGCCGTTCACGGACTCCTCGTCCTTGGAAACGGTGATTTCGACGTCCGGATAGCGATTAGCCAGTCGGACGATTTGGGCAGCCGGGCGGGTGTGGATGCCCATCCGGTTCTGCACAGTGAATTCTCGGGCCAAAGCCTCGTGGGTTTCTTCCATATAAAGGGTCAGTCCTGAGATGAACGCAGGATAGAGGAAAAGGGAGGGTGGCGGCAAGGCGGGTCAAGGCAAATTGAGCCTAAGGGAGGGGACGCTTGACCTTCCCCGCAAGACCCCTCCAATCAACCCAAACGAACTACTGTGGCCAAGCCCGCTGTCCTTACCCACCCGGAATCCCTGAAGCGCCCTGCCGGCCCTTCGGAATACGCCAAAGATCCGGCCAACGCATCCATGTCGAAGGCCGAGAAAATCGCCCTTTACACCAAAATGGCTCGTATCCGCCATTTCGAGCAGCGCTGCATCCGTATCTACCAGCAGGGTAAGATCGGCGGATTCCTCCACCTCTACGTCGGCCAGGAAGCCGTCGCCGCCGGCACGATCTCCCTGCTCGGCAAAAACGACCATATTATCACGGGTTACCGCGACCACGGCCACGGCCTGATGGTCGGCATGGGCATGAACGAATGCATGGCCGAACTGACCGGCCGCGTCACCGGCTGCTCCCAAGGTAAGGGCGGCTCGATGCACTACTTCGCCCCTGATAAGAACTACTGGGGCGGCCACGGCATCGTCGGGGGCCAAGCCCCCCTCGGCACCGGCCTCGCCTACGCCGTCAAATACATGGGCCTGAAGGGTAGCTGCCTCGTCTACATGGGTGACGGCGCCGTCAACCAAGGCGCGGTCCATGAAGCCTATAACCTGGCTTCCCTCTGGGATCTACCGGTCATTTTCGTCGTCGAGAACAACGGTTACTCGATGGGCACCTCCCAGGAGCGCTCGACCGCCCACCCGGGCTGCCTCGCGAAGCGCGCCGAAGGCTACAACATGGCCTGGGACGTCATCAACGGCCACGACGTCTACGAAGTCCGCGCCAAGACGGCCATCGCGCTCAAGCGCGCCCACGAGGAATCCAAGCCGACCGTCCTCGAGATCTTTACCTACCGCTACTTCGGCCACTCGATGGCCGACCCGGACAAGACCTACCGCGATAAAGAAGAAATCAAGGAGTACCGCGAAAAGAAAGACCCAGTCTTCGCCTTCGAACAGGAACTCCTCGGCGAAAAGGTGCTGACCCCCGAACTCTCCCTAAAAATCAACGAAGCCGCGATGGCCGAGGCCGATAAGGCCGCCCTCTTCGCTGATGAATCGCCGGATCCCACCGTGGCCGACATCACGAAGCACATCTATTGGGAAGAGGACAACCGCGGGCCGAAGACCACGAGCCGCGGTACCATCATCTTCGAATAACCCCTCTTCGCAAACACTGTTATGGCTGTCATTTCCTACCGCGAAGCGCTCCGCGCCGCGATGCGCGAAGAACTCAAGCGCGACGACAAGGTCGTCATCATGGGCGAAGAAGTCGCCCAGTTCAACGGTGCCTATAAGGTAACCGAAGGCCTCCTTAAAGAGTTCGGCCCGAAGCGCATCGTCGATACCCCAATCTCCGAAGCGGGTTTCATCGGCCTCGGTATCGGTGCCTCGATGCTCGGCATCCGCCCGGTGATGGAGCTGATGTTCTGGTCCTTCTCGTACGTCGCGTTTGACCAAATCGTGAACAACGCCGGCAACATCCGCTACATGTCCGGTGGCCTCATCAACTGCCCCATTGTTATCCGCGGTCCGGCCAACGGCGGCACCAACGTCGGCGCTACCCACTCTCACACGCCCGAGGCCATCCTCGCCTCCCACCCGGGCATCAAGGTCGTCTGCCCGGCCACCCCGTACGATGCCAAGGGCCTGATGAAGGCCGCCATCCGTGACAACGACCCGGTCTACGTGATGGAGAATACGATTCTTTATAACGACAAGGGCGAGGTCCCCGACGAAGACTATATCGTGCCGCTCGGCGTCGCCGACGTGAAGCGCGTCGGCACCGACCTCACGATCGTCGCCCACGGTCGTGCCGTGATCACGAGCCTCAAGGCCGCCGAAATCCTCGAAAAGGAACACGGCGTCAGCGTCGAAGTCGTCGACCTTCGTTCCATCCGCCCCCTCGACGAGGAGACCATCCTCGCCTCCGTCCGCAAGACGCACCGCGCCCTGCTGGTCGAAGAGAACAAGCCCTTCTGCGGCGTCGATGCCCAGATCGCCTACCTCATCCAGTCGAAGGCGTTCGACGAACTCGACGCCCCGATCCATCGCGTGTCCTCGATCGACGCTCCGCAGATCTACTGCAAGCGCATGGAAGACTTGCAGATGCCTAACGTCGAACGCGTCGTCGCCGAAGCGCTCAAAGTGCTCGCCTAACCCCCACTCCTCTTACTTTTCAAATCCGATGGCTGAAATTATCGATATGCCGAAGCTTTCCGACACGATGTCGGTGGGGACTTTGGTAAAATGGAATATCAAGGAAGGCCAAGTGGTAGCCTTCGGCGACATCCTGGCCGAAATCGAAACCGATAAGGCGACGATGGAGCTTTCCTGCACGGTCCCGGGCACGATCCTCAAGATCTACGCCCCCGCCGGCCAGCAGCTGCCTGTCGGTGCTCCGATCTGCGCCATCGGCAAGAAAGGGGAAGCCGCCCCTGAGCCCACCGCCGCTCCGGCGCCGAAGGCTCCCAAGACCGCCGTCCCAGCCATTCCCGAGAAGGCCGAAGTGAGCTGCGTCCCCGCTGCTCCCGCTTCCTCCGGCTCCGTGGCTCCGCAGTCCGACGCTTCCCGCACCAAGGCCTCGCCTTACGCCAAACGCATGGCCGAGAAAGCCGCGCTCAATGTCGCCACTCTCGCCGGCTCCGGCCCTGGTGGCCGCGTCGTGGGTCGCGATGTCGCCGCCGCTGCTTCGGCCCCGGCTCCTTCAACTCCTTCCGGCCCGCTCAATGTCGCGGTCGCTCCGCCCGCCGACGGCAAGGGCATCCAGCCTGACGCCGACGTCCCGGTAGGCGGCATGCGTCAGACGATCGCTCGCCGACTCCTGGAGTCGAAGATCACGGTCCCCCACTTCTACCTCGAAGTCGAAGTCGACGCCGCTCCGCTCATGGCGATGCGCGAATCGTTGAATAAACGCCTCGCCGAAACCGGCGCCGACGCGATCAAGCTCTCGGTCAACGACTTCATCCTGAAGGCCTCCGCCGAAGCCCTCCGCCGCGTCCCCGCGGTCAACGCTTCCTGGGCTGGCACGAGCATCCGCACCCACGGCGCGGTCCACCTCTCCTTCGGCGTCGCCCTCGAAGACGGCCTGGTCACCCCAGTCATCCGCGACGCGCACGCGAAGACGCTCAAGGACATCGCCGTCGAAGCGAAGGCGCTCATCGGCAAGGCCCGCTCGAAGAAGCTCACGCCGAGCGAGATGTCGGGCTCGACCTTCACGGTCACCAACCTCGGCATGTTCGGCGTCACCGGTTTCTACGGCATCATCAACGTACCCAACGCCGCGATTCTCTCCGTCGGAGCGACCATCAAGAAGCCCGTCGTCGACGCCCAGGACCGCATGGTCATCGGTCACCGCATGGTGATCGGCCTCTCAGGCGACCATCGCGTGGTCGACGGCGCTAACGCCGCTCAGTTCCTCCAGGCGCTCAAGCAGCTCCTTGAAGAACCGGCGCTGATGCTGATCTAACCGGAGCGCAGGCTCCTTCGAAACCCGGGCCCACCAGGCGCCCGGGGTTTTTGTGTCCACGTCAGAACGTACGCACCGACGACAGGCCGCCGTCCACGTGCAGGATTTGGCCGGTCATGAAGCGCGCGTGCCCAGAGAGCAGATGCGCGACGAGCGAAGCCATGTCTTCGGAACGACCGACCTGCTGGAGTGGGTGACGCTTGGCGGCAGCTTCCTTCTTGAGGTCCGAATTGAGCAACGCACCAGCGAGCGGGGTGTCCGTCAGCGACGGCGCGATGACGTTCACGCGGATGACTGGAGCCCATTCGGCAGCGAGGCTCTTGGCGAGGCCTTCGACGGCGCCCTTCGCCGCAGAGATACTGGCGTGCATGGGCATACCCTGCGCGACGGCGACGGTGGAGAAGAGTACGACGGACGCGTTGCCCGAGGCCTTGAGCGCGGGCAGCGCGGACTGGAGCGCGGCGATGGCGCCGAAGAGGTTCACCTGGAGGTCGCGCTGGAAATCCTCGGCGGTGAGGCGGTGGAACGGCTTGAGCGAGATTGAGCCGGGGAAATACACGAAGCCATCGAGGCGCTCAGGCCAGGTCAGCGGACCGGGCGCGGCGGCGTCGAACAGTTGCGCAACAATCCCGAGGTCGGCCAGCTTCTCGGGCGAGCGACAGGCGGCGTGGACCGTATGGCCGTCGGCCTGGAGCTGCGCAACAGTCGCGCGGCCGATGCCGGAAGTGCCGCCGATGATCGCAATGTGCTTGGACATATCAGTAAGGTTGCGGAGCGGTCGCCGAGGTCAAACGGCATGCGTCTTTTCCGGGCACGAAAAAGGCCGGAGGCGAACCTCCGACCTGATGCGGGCGACCTGGAGGCCGCTTACTTCTTCTTGGGGGCCTTGCGCGGGGTCTTCTTGTCGAGGTTCGCCTTGAGTTCTTCTTCGGTGAACTTGGTGACGACGCCGGCAGCAGGGACTTCGGCCTTCGCGGTCCAGACAATCGCGTTAAGGACGAGCGTGCGCTGGCTGTCATTGGCCCAGCCAGCGTGATAATGGCCGCCGGTGAAGCCGAAGCCTCGACCGCCATCCTTGCGTTCAACGGCCCAGGCGACGACCGCGGGCTTCTTCTCCTCGAGCACCGTCTTCTTCACATCAGGGTTGCCGGAGTGCGGACCATCGCCGCGACTCATGGTCTCGGCCGGAGCGAGCGAGGACAGGAGCGGCGTGATGCCTTCCATGCCGTCGCGGAAACGCATATTGAAATACCATTCGTCGTTGGAGCTGAACGGCTTCACACCGCGGCTAGCCGGGTGATCAGGGATGACCTTGAAGTCAGCCATCCAGTGCGGGTTCACGGACCAGTGCTGCTCGAAGTAGCCGCCGAGCCAATCCTTGAGCTCGAGGGCGCCCTTGCCCGTCGAAGAGCGTCCCGCCGGAGGCGGGCTGACGGGCTTGCCGTCGACGCTCAGCCAGCCGGCGCGCTCGTAGGCGGGCTCGACGGCGTAGTGGAGGCAGACGAAGCCGGTGCCGGCGGCCATCTTCTTGGCGAGCTGGTCGAGGTGCGGGATAGCCGGGTGGCCGCCACCGCCATCGGAGTAGATCACGATCGTATCGGCCTTGGCGACGCGCTCGTCGGAAGGCCATTCGCCGTTGAGGGAAACGTCGACGTTAACCAAGTCGGCCGCGGACTGCTTGAGGCCGGACGCGAGGAGCTGGATGCCGGCGTTATGCTCGTGCTCGCCCGGGGCGTGGCTCGGCTTGCCGGCGATGAGGAGGACATTCTTCTTGTCCGCGGCCGAGACGAACGCGGCCGAGAGCAGGAGGAGGCTGAGGAGGGATTTTTTCATAAGGGCTTATTTGATCTCCTTGAGGACGATGTCCTTGATCTGGACGACCATGGGCGGGCCAGCGTGGAGTTGGAGGGCGAGGAGGCCCTTCTTGGCGCCAACGGCAGTCTCGTCGGTGACGTCGACGGTCTGGACGCCGTTGATGAAGTGCTGCAGGTGGCCGCCCTTGGCGACGACACGGTATTCGTTCCAGGCCTCGGCCTTGATTTTGGCCTGAATCTCGTCGGTCTGGCCGAGCGAGCCGGTGACTTCGATGTTGGGCTTCTTGGGATCCTTAGGATTGGCGCCTTCCTTGACGACGACCTTCTCGCCGCGCTTGGCGAGGATGCCGCGGCCCTTCTCTTCATAGAGGATACCGGAGTAGGTCTTGCCTGCTTCGAAGTCGCCCTGGTAGCCAGCGATGACGAAACCCTTTTCGTCGACGAGCTTGCTGCGGTACTGGACGCCGGAGTTGCCGCCGACGATCTTGTACTGGAACGTGAGATCGAAGTCGGCGACCTCGCCTTCCCACACGAGGAAGGTGTTGCCCTTCGTGGGCTTCTCCTTGGTCGTGCGGCCGGTGATGGCGCCGTCTTCGACGGACCAGAAATCGAGGCCTTTCCAGCCGGCGAGATCCTTACCATTGAAGAGATTCTTATCCTCGGCGGAAACCGACACGCAGAACGCGGCGAGGGCGAGGAGAGGGGTAAGCAGTTTCATCAGAGATTGGGCGGAAGGGGTTACTTCTGCTTGCCGAAAAAACGGTTCAGGTTCTTCAGGCCCTTGACGGCGATGTCGTCGCGGTGCGGCTCCATGGCGCGCCAGATGGCGGCAGCCCGGGCGATCACCTTGACGTCGGTGGTGAAGGACTCGATGACGACGTCCTGCTTGTAGCCAATCTTCTTGAGGGCACCGACGATGGGCTTCCAGTCGAGGGAGTCGCCACCAGGGGTGCCGCGGTCGGTACCGCAGGCGTGGAAGTGACCGAGGTGCTTGCCGGCCTTAAGAATAGCGGCGGCCTGGTTCTTCTCTTCGATGTTCATATGGAACGTGTCGAGGTGGAGCTTCACGTTGGGCAGGTTGATCGCCTTGACGAGGCGGAGGCCCTGGTCGCAGGTATTGAGGAAGTCGGTCTCGAAGCGGTTCAGCGGCTCGATGTCGAGCTCGATGCCCTTCTTCTGCGCGTACTTGCCAATGACCTTGAGGTTCTTGACGACCATCTTGAAATGCTTGGCCTTGGTCTTGTCGTCATGGGCGCCGATGAGGCCGACGACGGAATAGAGCGGGCCGATGATGCGCGGGCAACCGGCGACGGCGGCCTGGTCGATGAGCGCCATGATATACTTCCGGCCGGCGGCCTGATCCTGGGCGGAACCGCGAAGGTCGCGGCCGGGGCCCATGCAGGCGCAAATGGAACCGATGGCAATACCGGCGCTGGCGGCGGCGGCCTTCAGGAACCTCGGGTCGGTGTGCGATGGATCTTCGATTGGAATCTCGACGGTGTGGAAGCCCCAGTTCTTGAGCTTCTTGAACAGGTGGACGCTCTCGTTGGTGAACGGAGAGGCGTAGAGGAACGTATTGAGGCCGAAACGCATGGGTGTGTGGGTGATTTGGGGAGGAGCGGAGTTTTGGAGGGGGTCAGGGGGCGGTCAAGGCTGGGCGTCGTCCAAGGCCTTTTAAGGGACGAGCTCGCGCCGGTGGTATGCACCCCAAAGAGGTCCGCCCCGTTGAACCAGGACATAAAATCCGTAAGTCCGCCTTCCTTCCGCGACCGAGGCTCGTAAGTTCGGCGCATGGACAATGTCACGCACGCCGCCCTCGGCATCGCCGCCGGTATCGCCGTCCGCCGCGCCGGCGCCTCCCTGCCCGCCGCCGCCCTCGCGGGCCTGCTCGCCGGCGAAGGCCCTGACCTAGACGTCTTCATCCGCTCCGCCGGCGACCCGCTCGTGTCCTTCCGCTGGCATCGCCACTTCACGCACAGCTTCGCCTTCGCGCCTGTCTGGGGCCTCCTCGCGGCCCTGATCTCGGCTTGGTTCTTCCGCCGACGACCAGACGCGCATTGGCGGGACCTGTTCCTGCCCGGACTCGCGGGCGCGCTGTCGCACGTGCTCTGCGATGCGTGCACGAGTTACGGCACGATGCTACTCTGGCCTTTTGACACCGGGCGCTACGCTTGGGATTGCCTGCCGATCATCGACCTCTTGGCCACTCTGCCCGTGCTGGTGCTCGCGATCCTCGCCTGGAAGAAGGCCGCTCCCCGACTCGCAGTCTACGGCTTGGTCTGGTTTACGACGTATGCGTTGCTCGGCGTCTGGCAGCACGCAAGGGCGGAGACCGCGCTGCGCCAGTGGTTCGCCTCACAGCAGGTCACCCGCCGCACAGAACGCGTCGCGGTGAAACCGACCGCCCTTAACCTCGTCGTCTGGCGCTGTGTGTGGCTCGAAGACGGCAAATGGCATACGGCTGCCGTGCGGGTCATGCCGTTCATGGCCCCGCAGGTGATCCTCGGCGAGACGCGCGCGGCGCTCACACCGCAGAGCCCCGGCCTGCCCGCGGCCGGCTCGCCCGCGGCCGTCATCATCGCCGATTTCTCACGCTTCACGCAGGGCTGGAATAGCTTCACGGCCGACGGTTCTACGGTACTCATCGGCGACATCCGCTTCGGCATGCTGCCGACCAGCGCGCACCCACTCTGGTCCGTCCGCTGTGAACCGAACGTGCCGAGCACCGTCGTCATTGATCGCTCGCTCAAGCCGGGCGACTGGGGTCGCTTCGGGCAGATGATTGTCGGCACCCATCCCGACTACGTCAGCTTGAGATAAGGCGCTTGGCCGCTCTCCCCCTCTGAGTGATTCAGCGCAACTCGTAGCGGTAGCTCGCGACGGCTTCAGACTCAACCGGCGTCCGATTGCGCGAAGCGGGCGCAAACGTCGACGCGCGCGCGGCCGCCAACGCGGCTTCGTCGAGCAGACGGCTGCCGGAACTCTGCGTTAGCTCGACCTGCCGCACAGAACCGTCCGCTGCGAGCGCGATGCGCACACCGACGACGCCTTCGACGCCAGCGCGACGCGCGCGCTCGGGATAGGCCGGCTCGTGACGGGAAAGGAAAGAGGGTGGCACGAAAACTTCCGCCACCGGAGCGGGCGCAGCGGCGAGCACTTCGCCCTTCGTCGCAACAGCGATGGCTGGTGCGGAAGTCGGCACCGACGTGATGATCGGCGACGCGACGAGCGGCGCGGCGGAAGGAACGGCGACGGGGACGTTCAGCGCGACGGGGACGGGCAGACCGGCGCCGAGCGCCACGCCACCCTTGGCTTCGCCCGGCAGGGCGACCGGGTCGGTCACCAATGTCACTAGGACCAAGCCGCCTTCGCGGGCGGCTTCGCTGACGCCGAGGGCGCCGCCCATCCACACCGCGGCGACGGCCGCGAGGTGCACGCCGGCCACGGCGCTCCAGATTAGGCGATGTCGGCGGCTTTCGGGCACGCTGGCAGGGTCGGGGCCGCGTCGCGTTCCGTCAAGAACGGGACGTGTCATTTCGCGAGGTCCGGCGGAATCATCCACAGCAGGCTCCATGAACCATACGGGCGGAGACGCGTCGGCTTCGCCGTCCGCTCCAAGGCCAGCAGGCCGGACTTGCGGAAGCGGATCGCCGCACCGCCGTCGGCCAGGCCCAGCAGCAAGGCCGTCAGTTCGGCCAGGTGGGGATTATGCCCGACGAGCAGGCGGCTACGACGCGACTTGGCGAGCAGCTCCGCCGTCTTGCGCGGGTCGTGCTCGGGCTCCAGTCCGTCCAGGACCTTAAGCGGCAACGGTGAACCCGTCGCCAGCCGGAGTAGCTGCGCCGTGCGCACCGCGCGGACGAGTGGGCTGTGCTCGATCGCCTCGACCTCCTCGAGCGGCACCCGACCCGCACCCTTGGCGAGCAGGGCGACTTGCCGCTGCCCGTGCGCGGTGAGGTCGCGCGAGGCATCCGGCGTCCCGGGGACGGCTTCAGCATGTCGGAGCAGGTAGACTCGCATACCAGTAAGTTGGACCAGTAATAATATTAACGCAAATCGGTCTTGCTCACGGGCGCGGTCCGTTAACCAATCGCGCGTGCGCTTCGCCGCCATCGCCACCCTCCTCCTGAGTTTGTCGTTTCCGGCCGAGGCGGTCGCCGCCACCCCGTATTCAAAGGCCGGCATGAGGGTCGATGGCACGATCTGCGTCGACGCCGCGACCGGCACGGTGCTCTCGGAAGAGAAAGCTGACTTCCCCGGCCATCCAGCCAGCGTAACGAAGCTCATGACAACCCTCCTCGTGCTCGAGGACATCCGGGCGAACCAGACGACCCTGCGCAGCCAGGTTAAGGTCACCAAGGCGGCCGCCGATATCGGGGGCTCGCAGGTCTGGCTGGCGCCAGGCGAAAGCTTCACGGTCGAGGAGATGATCTACGCGCTGCTGCTGAAGTCCGCCAACGACGTGGCCGTCGCCCTCGCCATCGATCGCGCCGGCAGCGTTCCCGCGTTCGTGGCCCGCATGAACCGCCGCGCCGCCGAATTGGGTATGACGCGCACCACCTTCGTGACGCCCAGTGGCCTCACCTACGGCAAGGGGCCGCATGATACCACCACCGCCCGCGACCTGGCCAAGTTGTCGGTCACGCTCTGCCGGTTCCCGGAAGCGCTCAAGTATACCAGCACGAAGCAGTATATATTACGCCGGCCGGGCAAGCCGCTCGAACTCCTCAACCATAACTACCTTCTGAGCTCCTTCCCTGGCTGCGACGGCTTGAAGACCGGGTGGACGGTGGCGGCGCACGCCTCGATCGTGACCACGGCTAAGGATAAGGACGGCCGGGTCATCGCGATCGTGCTCGGCTGTCAAAGCCCGGCCGGAGCCAAACCGGAGCAACGCCTCCGCGACAGCCTGGCGGCCGACCTGATGACGCAAGGCCTCGCTAAATTAAAGAAGCTCGAGGCCGAGAAAGCCCTGCGATTGGCCCGGACGCCGGCCCCTGCTCCCGCCCGTAAACCCCCGGTAAAAGCTAAGAAAGACGAGGGTTTCTGGGACTGGCTGGTGGATTTGTTTAGCTTCTAACCCCCGGCCAAAGGGGGGTAGAAAGAAGTAGTGAACATTTGTTCATTTTGCTTGCAAGCCGCCCCACCCTCGGCACCTTCCCTTACGCATACCCAACGCTATGTCCGCCAAATCCGAACCCACCGCTAAGGAAAAATCTGCCAACCAGGCAGCCGAGAAGAAGACCCTCGATCTGGCTCTCTCCGCCATCAACAAGCAGTATGGCGATGGCACCCTGATGCGCATGGGAGACGCGACCAAGATGCAAGTGTCGTCTGTCTCCACTGGCTCGGTCGCCATCGACCTTGCCTTGGGCGTCGGCGGCCTCCCCCGCGGCCGTATCGTCGAGATCTTCGGCCCGGAGTCCTCCGGTAAGACGACCCTCTGTCTCTCCATCATCGCCGAGATCCAGCGCCAAGGTGGCAACGCCGTCTTCGTCGACGTCGAACACGCCCTCGACCCTCGCTACTCCAAAATCGTCGGCGTCGACCTCGACAACCTCCTGGTCTCCCAGCCCGAGTCCGGCGAAGACGCCCTCAATATCGTCGAAACCCTCATCCGCTCCGGCGCGATCGACGTGGTTGTCATCGACTCGGTCGCCGCCCTCGTCTCCAAGCAGGAACTCGACGGCCAGATGGGCGACGCGACCGTCGGCGTCCAGGCCCGTATGATGAGCCAAGCCATGCGCCGCCTCACGGCCGCCATCAGCCGCACCAATTGCATCTGCATCTTCACGAATCAGATCCGCGAAAAGATTGGCGTGATGTTCGGCAGCCCGGAGACCACCCCCGGTGGCCGTGCCCTGAAGTTCTTCTCCTCTATCCGCATCGACATCCGTCGCATCGGCCAGATCAAGGAACCTTCCGGCAAAGTCATCGGCAACCGCACCAAGGTGAAGGTCGTGAAGAACAAGGTCGCCCCTCCCTTCACGGAGTGCGAGTTCGACATCATGTACACCGAAGGCATCTCCCGCTCCGGCTCCGTCCTCGACCTCGGCATCGAACACAAAATTCTCGAGAAGAAGGGCGCCTGGATCGCCTATAATGGCCAGCTCATCGGCCAAGGCCGCGAAGCCGCCAAGGACTACCTCATCAAGAACCCGAAGGTCCTGGAGGAAATCCAGAAGATCATCATGGAGAAGGTCCAAGTCGTCGGTGGCATGACCCTGGCCGTCGGGGTTGCCGAGAACGTCACGGCCGAATAATCAATCGTTGTTGGCTAGCCATAGCCCGGGCCGCACGAAAGTGCGGCCCGTTTCATTGGTAGAGCCCGCTCCGTCCGATACTCCCCTGCTTGCTTTTTTCCGAGAATGTCGTCATGTTGACTATCCCCTGCAGTGTTCGACACCCGCGGCAGCCTCCCTTCCCTACGAACATAATATAAGGGAGGTGCGACCCGACCGGCCTCGTCCGAGCCGTGGCAACGTACCGCCCACCTAAATCCAGGAATAAGTGGAGCTCCAATCGGAATCGGCACAGGCGGGGCCCCTTT
>CAMDQP010000017.1 GCA_945906115.1 Opitutus sp. GAS368 | reverse complement strand
ACCGTCGAAGGCGTCACGGAATACCTGCCTGTCAGCTCCACCGGCCACATGATTATCAGCGATCGCCTACTGGGAGTTCCGAACGACCCGCATATCACCGTGGCCGGTCTCACTGATCGCAAAGGCCGGGCAATCTCATTGGAGCGCGTTGCTGACGACTACATCGTCATCATCCAGATCGGCGCGATCCTCGCGGTCTTCGTAGCTTTCTTCGGCCGTATCCGCAACCTGTTGGCTGGACTATGCCGCGGTGAACGTCGTTCTCTCGACCTCGCTTCGGCCATCATTGTGGCGTTCATCCCCGCCGCCGTGCTCGGGTTTCTATTTAAGGATATCATCGCGGCATATCTTTTTTCCGTCGAAGTCGTCGCCGCCGCCCTTCTCGTTGGCGGACTTGTCATCTTGGTCGCGGAACGTGTCCTGCCGAAGTCGGTTGCCTCGGGCGCTGACGAAGTCGCGACAATCGGCTGGCGCTCGGCTCTGACCGTTGGTCTCTGTCAGTGCTTCGCCTTAATTCCCGGTACCAGCCGCTCGCTGGCTACCATCCTCGGCGGTCGCGTGGCCGGGCTTTCCCACGCCGCCGCGACGGAGTTCTCCTTCTTGGTCGGCTTGCTCACGCTTACCGCCGCCTCGATCTATAAGATGTGGGCGCTCGGCCCTGCCTTGACCCAGGTCTACCCCGCGGGTCCTGCGAGCGTCGGCCTGCTCGTCGCGGCCGTCACGGCCTTCGTTTCCGTGAAGTGGCTTGTGGGTTACGTATCGCGCAATGGCTTGGGCGTATTCGCCTGGTATCGCATCGCCTTAGGCGGTGTGATACTTACGACCCTGGCGCTGAAGTGATTCCGGCTTAGGTGCCGAGTTCGAAGCCCTTACGATAGACACGATTGACGTAGGCGTTGGCGCCTTCGTCGTTCGTGACTTTCATCTTGGCGCCATCCCAGAGTAGCTTGCGGTCCGGGAAGCGGGAAGCGAGGTTGCCCATGAGGACCATCTCGGAGAGCGGTCCGGAGTAGTCGAAGTTCGACGATGCGATGGGGCCGCCCTTGCAAGCGCGGATCCAATCCTTCTCATGGCCGGAGGAGGCCCCAAGGATACGTGGGATTGTCTTCTCGAGCTTCTTGGCGACCTCGCGGAGGTCGGCGTTGAGGATGCGCGGATTGAGGCCGTAGCATCCGCAGACGAGCTTACCCTTGTCACCGATGAAGTAGCAGCCGCCGTTGGGATCGCCAAACGGCATGTCGTCCTCGAGTTCGTCCGGGCGCTGGGGCATCAGGCCACCATCCCACCAGGTGAGGGTCACGGGGGGCATGTCGCCGCGAGCTGGGAACTTGTAGCGGACGATTGAGGAGCGCGGATAGGACTCGTTCTTGCCGGAGGTCTTCTTGCCGAAGGTTTCGTAGACGGTGGAGAGGTTGCCTTCGACGCTATCAGGGTAACCCAGGTTGAGCGCCATGAAGGCGGGGTCGATGATATGGCAGCCCATATCGCCGAGGGAGCCGGTGCCAAAGTCCCACCAGGCGCGCCACTTGCCTGGGTGATACGAGGCGTGGAATGGACGGAGAGGCGCGGGGCCGCACCACTGGTTCCAGTCCATGCCTTGAGGGGCATTCTGGACGTCGGCCGGACGGTCCATCTCGAGGCTCTGGGGCCAGATGGGGCGGTTGGTCCAGGTGTGAACTTCGCGGACCTTGCCGATGAGACCGGCGGCGATCCACTCAGTGACCTGGCGGATGCCTTCGCCGGAGTGGCCTTGGTTACCCATCTGGGTGACGACTTTATATTTATGGGCCGACTCGGTCAGGATACGCGCTTCGAAAACGGAGTGCGAGATCGGCTTCTGGACGTAAACGTGTTTGCCGCGGCGCATGCACTCCATGGCGATGAAGGCGTGCGAATGGTCGGGCGTGGCAATAATGACGGCGTCGATATCCTTCTGCTCGTCGAGCATCTTGCGGAAGTCGGTGAAGAGGGCCGCCTTCGGGAACTGCTTGATCGTACCGCCGCAGCGGCTGAGATCGAGGTCGCAGAGTGAGACAATGTTCTCATCCGCTGAGTTCTTCACGTTGCTGCCGCCGACGCCACCGAAGCCGATCGCGGCCACGTTAAGCTTCTCGTTCGGCGAGACCGTGCGGGCGACAGAATTAAGCCACGGACGGGTTACCGCGAAAGCGGCGGCCGCCATGCCGGTATTACGAAGGAAAGACCGACGGTTGAGCTGGGGTGTCATGGGGTGGGGTAAGAAGTTACTACGACCTCACGAAGGAGTCGCAAGTTCCATGCTCCCCGTGCGCTCGGGCTCAAACGACGGTTTTACCTCCAAAATCGACATTCGCGGCTCTCATGCGGCCGAGTGGCTATCCGACGAAGACCAACGATGTGAATAGGTTGCGTGGTCAGCCCGTCGCCGCCACCTATCTCGCTGTCTGGATGAATCTTATGACACCCCTGCCCTCCCCTGGGCGGTCGAAGTTTCGTTTGACTATGCTGTGAATAAACTGTTCATAAAGGAAACCACGACCCTGATGTTTAAGCGCTTCCCCGGGCTATTCACCCAAGCCATTGGCATCGACCTTGGCACGGCCAACACGCTTGTCTTCCTCAAGGATCGCGGCGTCGTCCTTCGCGAGCCGAGCGTCGTCGCCATCCGCACCAGCACGCGCAAGCCAATCGCCGTCGGCAATGAAGCACGCATGATGCTCGGTCGTACCCCTGGAGATATCCAGGCGCTTCGTCCGATGAAGGACGGCGTCATCGCCGACTTCGAGATTAGCGAGCACATGCTCCGCTACTTCATCGGCAAGGTCGCCCGTAAATCCCTCTTCACCAATCTCACGGTCGTCGTGGCCGTGCCTTACGGCATCACCGCCGTCGAGCGCCGCGCCGTCATGGATTCAGCCTACCGCGCTGGTGCCGACGATGTGATCACCATTCCGGAGCCCGTCGCGTCCGCCATCGGTGTCGGTCTGCCGGTTGAAGAGCCCACGGGCTCGATGATTGTCGATATCGGTGGTGGTACGACCGAAGTTGCCGTGCTTTCTCTGGGTGGCATCGTCCACGCCCGTTCCATCCGTGTCGGCGGCGATGAGTTCGACATGTCGATCATCAAGTATATCCGCAGCTCGTACAATCTGATCATCGGCGAACGCACCGCGGAAGAAATTAAGATCAAGATCGGTTCGGCCTACGCCCTCGAACAAGAGCTCACTTTCGAAGTCAAGGGACGCGATAACGTTACTGGGCTTCCCCGTCAGCTGCACCTCACCTCCCAAGAGGTCCGCGAGGCAATGGCTGATAACATCAACCTCATCATTGAGGCCATCAAGGGCTCCCTAGAGCGCATCCCCCCAGAACTTTCGGCCGACCTCGTCGACCGCGGTATCGTCCTCGCCGGCGGCGGCTCGCTCATCCGCAAGATCGACCGGGCCATTTCCGAAGCCACCGGCCTGCCGGTCTTCGTGGCCGAAGACCCTCTCTGCGCCGTCGTCAACGGGACCGGCAAGATTCTCGCGAACTCCTCCCGCTGGAGCGGTCGAGACTAAGCCCCGCTTGCGGGCCGACCCGCCATGGACCCGAACCGTCAAGGCGCCCGCGCCTCATATGTCGCCCTTTTGATCTTCGTGGCGCTGTGGATTCTCGTCCCTAGCGCCGTGCGCCGCTTCAACCGCGAAGCGTTCGTCGAGTTCCAGGCGCCCGCCCTTCATCTGCTCGGCAAGTCGCGCGAACTAGCGACCTTCTGGGAAAAGAAGAGCCGGAGCGTCGAGGAGATGGCCGCCGCCGGCCGCGACCTCGCCCGGATCAACGCCGCCTTGGAGATTCAGATCCATAAGTTCGAGGATATCCGCCGCGAGAACGTCCGGCTCCGTGAAATCACCCGTTACAACGTCCCCGCGGAATATATGTCCGTCGTCGCCCGTGTCGCCACGCGCGACAGTTCTTCCTGGTGGCAGCGGATCGTCATCCGCAAGGGGCGCAATGACGGTATTCGACCTGGTGCTCCGGTCGTCTTCGGTAACACGGTCGTCGGTCGCGTGACGGCCGTCCACCTCACCACCAGCGAAGTAGACCTCGTCACCAGCCCGGGCTTCCGCTGCACGGCCTACCTGGAAGGCGATGATCAGAATCACATCGTCCTCGTGAACGGAGTAGCCTCCAACTCCCTCGGCACTGCCAAGGCCCGCGTCAGCGTCATCCCGCGCGACTACTTTATGCCAGCGGGACAGCCTGCCCGCGTCTTTACTACGGGCATGGGCGGAGTGTTCCCCAGCCGACTGATGTTGGGCTATCTCGATGGCGGCACCTACGCCACGCAGGTCGGTAATTTCAAGGAGAGCCTTCTCATGCCCTCGCGCGATTTGTACAACCTGCAGGAAGTCTCCGTCCTCGTTCCGCTACATCAGAATCCGGGCGAAGCCCTGATGCAGGGCGATCAATTCCAGTGAACATGGGCTGGGCCTGGCTGTTCCTACTGCTTGCGACCTACCCCTGGTTGCTTGGCGCCGACTTAGCCTCGGACACGTTGGCGTCCTCCTCGCTCATTTTCTTTGTCTCCGGCACCTGCCTCGTCGCGCCGTGTCGTCGACTGAAGCGTTGGCAGGCGGTCCTTTTCGCCGCCGGTATCGGGTTTCTTTTCGAAGCCAGACGTCCGATTCCGGACGGAGCGCTCGCCTTGTCGTTGGTCGCAATCGCGATCTTTCTTTCGTCCAATCGCCAGCTGATACGCAACACGCCTGGCATGCTTCGGGCCGCCGCAATCGTCAATGTGGGCACCTGTCTCATCTGGTTCCTCGCCTCATCCTATGGTTCGCCCAGCCCTGCCACGGACCTAGCTGGTCAACTCATCTTTCAGCTGCTGCTTGCCGTCGTCGCCGGTACGCTCGGCCTGATCCCCATCGCTCTGACCCAGAACGCGGTATTGGATCGTCTCAACGTACCACCGGCCCCCGATACGCCATGAAGGAATCATCCGACATGCACGTGCTTCCATCGACCCCGGTCGATCGACTGCGTCTCTACGGCGTCTTCTTCTTTTTCCTCGCCGGCTTTCTTTACGTAATCGGAGGGCTGGTTTACCGCCAGCTCATCCAATCCAACGAACTCAAGGACCAGTCGGACACCCAGAGCCGCCGCGTCGTGCTGCGCCCCCCGGCCCGCGGGCGCATCTACGATCGCAACGGCTTCCCGCTGGTCGACAACCGCGCCCGCTGGAGCGTCAAGGCCGACCTCGCCTCCCTGCAGAAGGAATTCCGCGCGGAATACCTGCGAATGCTTGCCGCCGAAAAAGCCCGCGAGGCCGTCAGCATCGATCGGGAGAAACTCTTGGAGGACGCGCGGGTGCGCGTGCTGCAAGGCTGGCTCAACAAGGTCTGGTTCGTCATCGACGAGACGAATCGCAACACCAAGGGCCGCAAACCCCTCACGAAGCTGACCCCGGTCACTGCCCCGGCTGAACGTCAGATTAATATCACGGAGCTCCGCAAGCATCTGCGCGAACGGCGTGCCCTCCCCTTTACCCTCGTAAACGATCTCGCCTTCCCCGGTACTGGTCAGGCGCTCACCGCGGATGACGGCACCAAGTCCGTGGCGCGCTTCATCGAGCAGTTCCCCGTCGAAGGGCCAATCCGCCTCGAGCAGGACATCGTGCGGACCTACCCTTATGGCGCCATGGCGGCCCACGTACTAGGTTACGTCAAGGACACCGACGCCCTGCCGGACAATGTGGATGACATCTCCGAGGTCCGCGTCGAATCAATGCAGAAGCTCCGCTACACCGGCAAGACCGGCGCAGCCGGCGTTGAACTCAGCTATAATAACGTGCTCAGCGGTCGCAGCGGTTGGGAACTCTGGTCGAAGACCTCCTCTGGATATAATCAGACCCGACTAAAATACAGTGAACCCGAGCAAGGGGGTAATGTGATGCTCTCACTCGATTATCGTATCCAGCAGGCGACGGAAAGCGGACTCGCCAAACTCAAGGATCCCCAGGGCAATCTCCTGCCCGCCGCGGCGGTGATGATCGACGTCCATACCGGAGAGATCCTTGCGCTTGCAAGTCAGCCTTCTTTCGACCCGAACCAGCTGGCCGATCGAGTTTCTTCCAAGTACTACGATCAGATCGAGGAATCCGGCGGTTGGCTGAATCGCACGACTCAAGGACTCTACCCGCCTGGTTCGACCTTCAAGGTCATCACCGCTACCGCCGGAATGCGTAAGAAGGTCGTAGACTGGGACGACGTCCTTGATTGCGGCGCTTTCTTCAGGGTCGGTAATCGAGACTACCCCGAGCACGAGCCGGTGGGTTACGGCGAAGTGAACCTCGACAAGATGCTCGCGGTTTCTTGCAACGTTTGGAACTACCAGATCGGTATCCGTACGGGTATCGAAGCGCTCGCCGCTGAGGCCAGGCGATTCGGATTGGATACCCCCCTCCTGCAAACCGTCAGCGACTTTGAGACCGGCGGCCAGCCCATGACCGAGCTGCCTTACGCCGCCAGCCGCGGGCTCGTCGTGCCCGATCGGGAATATAAGCTTCGCGTCGGGGCGGGCGCCTGGACTGATGGCGACACGGCTAATCTTTCTATCGGCCAAGGCTACCTACTCACCACGCCGTTACACATGGCGTGCGTCGCGGCTTCCATCGCCCGCGGCGAGACCCGCACGGCTCCTTCGATCATCCACTCGTTGGAGCGCACCGGTCGCCACCCCGGAGCCCTGCCCATCGGCCTCAATGCTGAACAGCTCGCATCCCTTCGCGGTGGCATGGTGCGTTGCGTCGAAGAAGGCACGGCCCGGGTCGCGCGTATCCCTGGCCTACCTTATGCCGGCAAGACCGGCACGTCGGAATATTTCAAGAAGGGCGAGAAGGCTCACCTCGCTTGGATGATCGGCTACGCCCCGGCCGATTATCCGGTCGTCGCCTTCGCGGTGCTCGTCGAAGGTCAGTCGGACACCAATACTTGGGGTGGTAAGACGGCCGGCCCGGTGGCCAAGGAGATGCTCGAGGCTTGGTGGCCGATCGCGGTCAAGGCGAACCTAGACGACAAGCCCAAGGCTCCCCGTTAAGCCCTGATTAATACCCGCGTTCCGACCGGTACGTGCTCGAACAGTCGGATAACGTCGGCATCAGAAAGCAGCACACAGCCATGGCTGTTCGGCTGGCCGAGTTTATCGGTTTGGTTGGTGCCGTGAATATAGATGAAACGCCGACGTGTATCGACGACCTTGCCGTCTGCCCCGACCCCTTGGTTGTGGCCAGGCTCCAGCCCTTCCAGCCAGAGGATGCGCGAGGTGATGAGATTATCCTCGGGAGCACCCCATTCGGAGGCGAGTTTGCTCGTCGGCTGACGGGCCTTGAACACCATGCCGGGGACGGCACCTGCCCCGATTTTCTCGCAGACCGTATGCAGTCCATCCGGGGTCTGTTGCGAATCTTGGATGCACCCGCGGCCCGCCCGGGCGGTGCTCACGACGTAGGTTTCGCAATCCTGACCACGGATATGCCATAGTTTTTGCTGGTCAATCGACACAACGATGCAATCTTCCGCAGAAGGCAGACCCAGCCCTTTCAGGCGTTCGGTCACCTCCCTCTTCAAACCAAACTCGAACTCAGAACATGGCATATCGTATCGGCATCGTGGGCGTGACAGGCGCGGTGGGTCAAGAACTGCTGGCGCTCATGGCCAAGCGGAACTTCCCGGTGGCCGAACTGCGCCCCCTGGCTTCGGCCCGCTCAGCCGGCACCAAGGTCACCTACGGCGGCAAGGAATGGACCGTCCAAGAAGCCAAACCCGAAGCCTTCGATGGCCTTGATTTCGCCATCTTTAGCGCCGGCGGCTCAATTTCCTCAGCCCTCGCCCCCGAAGCCGTGAAGCGCGGCTGTATCGTCATCGATAATAGCTCAGCTTTCCGCATGGATCCGGACGTCCCCCTCGTCGTCCCGGAGATCAACGCGCACCACCTAGCCCACCATAAGGGTATCATCGCCAACCCGAACTGCTCGACGGCCATCGCTCTGATGGGCCTCTACCCACTTCACCAGGCCTTCGGCCTCAAGCGCTTCTTCGCCTCTACCTACCAGGCCGTCTCCGGCACCGGCGCCGAAGCGATGCGCGAACTCGACGCCCAAGCCCGTGCCTGGGCCAAGGGCGAAACCCTCGCCCCCAAGGTCTACCCGCACACGATCAACTTCAACGTCATCCCTCAGGTCGATTCGTTCCTCGAGGACGGCTACACGAAGGAAGAGATGAAGATGCTCAACGAAGGTCGCAAGATCATGGATCTCCCGGACCTCAAGGTCACGACCACCTGCGTTCGCGTCCCGGTCTTCCGTGCCCATTCGATCGCTATCAGCGCCGAGTTTGAAAAGCCGGTCGACATCGCCGTTGCCCGCCTGGCCATCAGCGCCTTCCCCGGCGCCGAACTCTGCGACGACCCAGTCAACAAGAAGTATCCGATGCCCCTCGATTACGCGGGTAAGGAAAAGTGCGGCGTCGGTCGCCTGCGCAAGGACACCCTCTTCGACAACGGTATCTCCCTGTGGGTCTCGGGCGATCAACTCTGGAAGGGCGCCGCGCTCAACGCGATTCAGATTGCGGAAGCACTCCACGCCCAGGGTCGCCTGGCTCGTAAATAATCCGCCCATGGCACGGAGTAACGATCGCGCCCCGCGCCACGCCGACCTTCATCGGCCGATCCGCCAATTCGACGAAGCCGATATCCCGGCCCTCCTCAAGGACGTCAAGGACCCTCTGATCCTCGTCCTCGACGGCGTCCAAGACCCTCATAATCTCGGTGCCTGTATCCGCAGCGCCGAATGTGCCGGTTGCACCTTCGTGATCATCACCCGGAAGAACTCGGCCCCGGTGACCGATACGGTCCGCAAGGTCGCCGTCGGTGCCGCGGAAACGATGCCCATCGTCCAAGCGAACAACCTGCGCAACGCCCTCGTGAAACTGAAGGACGCCGGCGTCTGGCTGGCGGGCACCTCTGACCACAAGACCAGCCAATCACTGTACGACGCCAAAATGAGCGGCCCGCTGGCGATCGTGCTAGGCGCCGAAGGCGACGGCATCCGCCACCTGACCGCCGAGACCTGTGATTTCCTGCTGCGTATCCCGATGCTCGGCCAGGTGCCCTGCCTCAACGTCTCCGTCTCCGCCGGCGTGTGCCTTTTCGAGGCCGTTCGTCAGCGCGGTCATCGCTGAGGTTCAATTTTTCTTTACCCCTCCCTCTGGACGTGTCGTAATCGAGTCGTTCGGCAGGCCAGATAGCTCAATGGTAGAGCAGTTGACTTTTAATCAATTGGTTCCGGGTTCGAGCCCCGGTCTGGCCACTCCGAACACCTACGTTGACCAGCCGGGAAACTCTCTGCCGATTAAAGTGCGTTTGCTCTTGAAATCCCGTCCGCGCCTTGCACTCATTCCCATCCCGCTGTCTGGCTGGATAGCTCAATGGTAGAGCAGTTGACTCTTAATCAATTGGTTCCGGGTTCAAGTCCCGGTCCAGCCACCAGCGGGAAACCTTTTCCAAAACGTCACCTTTCGCCCTGCAGGCGGCGGTAACGTTCTGCCATGTAGGCTGCATGGCACGGGCGGCAGTAGCTGTGGTAGCTCCCGGAGGCCCTCAGCCAGTGGAACATCTGCACCGGCAGCTCCTGATCGCACTGGGCGCAGGCGCGGGTGGTGTCCGTCCGGCGAGTTCCCCTCAGGGCCGCGCGCCGTCGCGACGTCGCGCCGAGGCACGGACGACAGAACGGGTGGATCGCCGCAGTGCCTTCCAGACGATGGAACATGTCCAGGGTCTTGGTCTTTTGGCAGCATCGGCACTTCTTCTTGGAGTGTTCATTCATGGCATTTCGAGCAAGGCCTCACCTCTGCCCCATGCAACCGCAAGGGTCTAGGGTCTATCGCTGAGGCCTTCCCCTTACTCGACGGTCACGGACTTGGCCAAGTTGCGCGGCTGATCGATCGGGCAGCCCCGCAGGCGGGCCACATGATAAGACAGGAGCTGCAAGGCGACGGCGGCAGGAATCGTCGCGACCAACGGATCGCAATCCGGAATCTGAATGACGTCATCGGCGATCGCCGCCTCGGGGCCGCCTTCGGTGACGATGGCGATGATGCGCGCTCCGCGGGCCTTGCACTCCTCGGCGTTACCTAAGGTCTTGTCCACGACTGGCGAACGATTCGCCAACACGACGACGGGCATACCGGGCGTCAATAAGGCGATGGGGCCATGCTTGAGCTCGGCGGCATGAAAACCCTCGGCGTGGATATAGGAGATCTCCTTCAGTTTAAGCGCACCCTCCAAGGCCACGGGGTACATCGGGCCACGGCCGAGGAAGAAAGCATGCTCATGGATGGCCATGGATTCGGCCACCTTCGCGATGGCGGCGTCCTGCTTGAGGACGGCCTCGATGAGTTCAGGGAGGCGTACGATTTCGGCGGCCAAGACGAGACCACGTTCCCGTGAGAGACGACGTCCGCGACCCAGCTTGAGTGCCATCAGAAGCAAGATGGCTACCTGGCTAGTGAAGGCCTTGGTGGAGGCGACAGAGATTTCCGGGCCAGCATGGAGATAAACGCCATGACCGGCTTCTCGGGCGATGGTCGAGCCGACGACATTTACGAGCCCCATGACCATGGCGCCCTTTTCCTTGGCTTCACGCACGGCGGCCAAGGTGTCGGCGGTCTCGCCGGACTGGGAAATGGCAACGACGAGGTCGCGCCCGTCGACGAGCGGGTTACGGTAACGGAATTCGGCGGCGGGCTGGACTTCAGCCTGGATAGCGGCAAGGTCCTCGAACGCGAAATCTCCCACCATGCCGGCGTGCAACGACGTGCCGCAACCGACCATGACAATACGCTGCAGGTCGATGAGTTCCCGAGCCGTAGCCCCCATGCCCGAAAGCACGGCCGTGCCGTTCAGTAGGTCAAGACGGCCGCGCAAAGCGTTACGAACAGACTCGGGCTGCTCGTGGATTTCTTTGAGCATGAAGTGCTCGTAGCCGCCCTTCTCCACCGCGCCGGCTTCGAACTCGAGCTCAGCGACATCGCGATCCATCGGGGCATGGTCAAGGTCGGTGATGTCTACGGAGTCCGCGGTGACCAAGGCGACGTCACCATCGTCGAGGTAGATGACCCGGCGGGTATGCGCAATCAAGGCCGACGGATCAGAGGCGACCAGGCATTCGCCTTCGCCGACGCCGATGACGAGCGGGCTGCCCTTGCGGGCGACAACAATCTGTCCAGGTTCGTCAGCGGAGATGACGGCGATGCCGTAGGCGCCTTCGACCTGACGCAAGGCGCTGATGACGGCCTTCCGTAGGTCGCCCTTGTAATATTCGCCGATGAGCCGAGAGACGGCCTCGGTGTCGGTTTCAGAGCTGAAGACGTGGCCCTTGGCCTCGAGCTTCGCACGGATAACGCGATAGTTCTCGATGATGCCGTTGTGGACGAGCCGGATGCGACCGCTGGCGTCCGCATGCGGATGGGCGTTGGCCTCGGTCGGCGCCCCGTGCGTCGCCCAACGCGTATGAGCGATGCCGACGGAGCACTTCGCCTGGCGTTCTTCGGACCATTCGGCGCGGACTTTGTCGGCCAGGCGGGCTACCTTGCCCACGGCACGCAAGGTCAGGACGGACTTCCCTTCCTGGACGGAGAGGCCGGCGGAATCATAACCACGATATTCCAATCGACGCAGCCCGCCAAGAAGAACGGGAGTAGCGGCACTACGACCGACATATCCGATGATGCCACACATGGTCAGGCAAGGATGTCCTTGTCGACGATGGCGCCGGGGAGCGTGGAGGTCTTAGGCCAAAGCTTACGTCCAGGATAGATGGAAGTATGGATACCAGTATGCACGCCGTCTCCGACGATCGCGCCCAGCTTACGACGTCCAGTGTCGACCATCATGCCTTCGACTGGACTCCGATGCGGCCCGCCGTCGTGACGGAGATTAGAAGTGATGGTACCGGCCCCGAAGTTCACCTTTTCGCCGAGGATTGAGTCACCAAGGTAAGACAGATGCCCGACGTTGGTTCCGGGCAGGAGGATCGAATTCTTGATCTCGACGGCCTGGCCGACGTGGCACTTGTCGCCGATCGCGGTCGATCCCCGGATGTAGCAGTTCGGGCCGACCTTACAGTTGTCGCCGATGATCACGTCGCCCTCGATGACAACGCCCGGGAGGATCTTGGTGCCTTTGCCGACCTGAAGGCGTCCGTCGACGTAAAGCGAAGCGTGTGCACCCGACTCCTGTGCGTAAGACTTGCGGGCGGTCATGGCCTCGACGTTGGCTCGGAGGAGATCCCAGCTATAAGTAATGGCAAAAGATTGGGTCGCTCGCAGTTCGCGCGTACCAACCTTCCTAGTCAGGAGGATGATACCCTCGCCTATCGTCATCGTGCCGTAAGACGGCTCTGCAACGAAGGTCGCCAGTTCCGCCGAGGCAAACCAAGCGGCGGGATGGACGACGAAGTCGGCATCAGCGCCAGCGGCCTCGGTCAGACCGGCGGCAATGAGCGCGGCTTGTTGGTGCCGACGAAGCGTGATATTAGCCAACGGGAAATCGGCCAGTGACCGCGTGAGGGTCAACGGATGGCAGCCTACCGATTCGCCTGAGGCCGGAATGTGAAAGGTAGCCATCTCAGAGAGTCTCAAAGTCAGCTTCGACCGCAGCCTTGAAGGATTGGGACCAACGTTCGACCTCGGACTTGTCCTGGTGCTCGACAAGGATACGCAGCTTGTTCTCGGTGCCAGAGTAGCGGATGAGATGGCGTCCGGCATTACCGAACGCAGCGTCAGCCTTACGGATCTCCTCCTGCAGGGCGTTGAGCTGGACTAGCGGGATACGCGACCGGACCTTGAGGTTGACCAACACCTGAGGATATTCGCGCATGCCGGCGGCGAGATCGGCCAAGGTGGCCCCTTTCTTCCGCATGAAACGCAGCACCTGCAGGGCGCTCAGGATACCGTCGCCCGTGGAGGCGTAGTCAGCGAAGATCAGGTGACCGGAGTTTTCGCCGCCGAACGAATAGCCGCCCTTACGCAAGGCTTCGATGACATGTCGGTCGCTGACGGCAGTGGTGACTACGCCAATGCTCGCCTTACGCATGGCCTCATGGAGGCCGAGGTTGGACATCACCGTGCAGACCATCGAGTTGCCGGAGAGTTTGCCCTCCTCCTTTAAGGCCAAAGCGCAGAGCGCCAGAATACGGTCGCCGGAGACAGTGGCGCCACTGGCATCCGAGAAAATCACCCGGTCGGCATCGCCATCGAGCGAAATACCCACGTCGGCACCCTGCTCTTTGACGACTTTGCCGGCGAACTCCGGATAAAGCGCTCCCACCCCGGCGTTGAT
>CAMDQP010000016.1 GCA_945906115.1 Opitutus sp. GAS368 | reverse complement strand
GACGTCGGCGAGCGTCGGCAGGCAGACGACCGTCGCATGCGGAGAGTCTGGCACCGTGGCGCCCAGCGCTGGCGAAAAGAGCGGCACGATCAGAGGCCTTCGGCCGGCTGTTCGTTCTGGAGGATCTGCTCGAGCGACTGGCGGCGGCGAATCAGCGTAAAAGTGCCGTCGCGTCGCAGGAGGACTTCCGGCGCCTCCGGAAAGGAATTGTAATTCTTCGTGCTCATCCCCGCGCAATACGCACCCGCTCCACCGATGACGCAGAGGTCGCCAGCGGCCGCTTCAGGCAACGCGCGGGTGGCGAGGGTCTCGGGTTCGCCTGGCGCGCAGCTGATCAAGTCGCCCGATTCGCAACAGTGTCCGACGATGACGTAATCACGCGAAGCGCCGGTTACTTTCGCGGGGTAGAGATGCACCGGGTGTTGCGAGCCGTAGAGGGAAGGCCGCAGGATTTCGGTCATACCCGAGTCGAGCTTGAGGAATTCACGAGCGTCGGTGGAGACGATATCTTGGACGCGGGAAAGGACAGCGCCGGCGTTGGCGACGAGGAAAGTGCCCGGCTCGATCTCGAGGTGGAGTTTTCGTCCGTCCGCTTGAGCGAACTTCTCGAAAGCGACCTTGACCGGCGCGCCGACAACCTGCGGGTCGGTACCCTTCTCCGTCGCGACGCGGGCGACCTTGTAGCCGCCGCCGAGATTGAGAGTGTGCACGGTCGGGAAACGGCTGACGAGCGCGAGGCTCGCGGTGGAGACTTCCTGCCAAACGACCGGGTCGCTGCCGGAGCCGATATGGGTATGGATGCGGACGACCTTCAAGCCGTACTGCTTCACGATGGCCTGAGCCTGATCCGCCCACTCATGCCAAATACCGAAAGAGGAGTCCGGACCGCCGACGTTGGTCTTACCGGTACCGCCCGAGCCCCGGCCCGGGTTGAAGCGAAGGCCAACTTCTTGGCCGGGGAGGGCCTTGCCGATCCGTTCGAGCTGCAGGAGGGAGCAGGCGTTCACGTGCACTCCCTTACTTAGAAGAGAGGGGAAGTCGTCCGGGAGCTCCTGGGAGGAGAGCGAGAGGCGGTCGGCCGAGACGCCGGCGAGCATGGCGCGGCGGACTTCCCAGCCTGAGCTGGCATCGAAATGCAGGCCCTTGTTCGCGAAGACCTTCAGGACCGAGGCGTTCGGGCAGGCCTTCATGGCGAAACGGACCGTCACGCCGTAGGCGTTCGGAAAGCCCAGCATGGCGTCAGCCTGGGTCTCGAGGGTGGCCTGATCATAGACAAAGCAGGGGGTGCCATGGGCCGCGGCGATCTGGCGGGCCGAATCAGGAAGAAGGAAGCGATGATTTTCCACGGGAGTGTCTCGGGCGGACTGTGTCAGGCCCGCCCTTCCCTTCCAGCCTTTTTGCGGACGTATGACACCGCTTGCCTCCCCTCCCCTCGCCCCTTGGGATGACCTCGGCTCACGCCATCCTATGTCCGCCTCCGAGACCATCGTCGCCGCCGCGACACCCGCCGGCCGCTCGGCCTTGGCGATTGTGCGCGTGGACGGCCCGCTGGCGTCGGCCATCGCGACCGCCGCCCTCGCCCGCAAGACCCCGCTCGCCGAGAAGACTTCGACGCTCGGCATCTGGCGTAACCAGGACGGTGAAGCCATCGACCAGGTCGTCGCGGTACTCTGGCATGCCGGCCACTCTTTCACCGGCAACGACTCGCTCGAGATCACCTGCCACGGCAATCCGCTGCTCGCGCGCCGCCTCACCGAGGATTGCCTCGCGCGCGGCGGTCGCATCGCCGAACCCGGCGAGTTCACGCGCCGCGCCTACCTCGCCGGCCGCATCGATCTCACGCAGGCCGAGGCCGTCGCGGACCTGATTCACGCCAGCTCCGAGCGGGCGCTCGCCTCCGCGCGCCGCATGCTCGCGGGCGAAGTCGGGCGGCAGGTCGCCCGCTGGACCGACCGCACGCTGCAGATCCTCGCCGAACTCGAGGCCCACATCGATTTCCCCGAGGAAGACTTACCGCCCGAGGACCCGCGCGGCCCTGCGGCCCGCTTGATTGAAATTGCGTCAGAACTTTCTGGATACGCTCGCACTGCGAAGCATGACGGCGCCCTGCGCACGGGCTTGCGCGTCGCTGTCGTCGGCGCGCCGAACGCCGGCAAGTCGAGCCTCCTCAACGCGCTCGCCGGGGCCGACCGCGCGATTGTGAGCCCCGAAGCCGGCACGACGCGTGATTACCTCGAGGCACCCGTCGCGGGCCTGCCGCTCGCCGTGACCGCCATCGACACCGCCGGTTTGCGCGACGGCGGCTCCACCCTCGAGAACCTCGGCATGGCCCGCTCACTCGAACAGGCGCGCAGCGCCCATCTGCTCCTCCTCGTCGTCGATGCTTCAGCGGAACCCCCGGCCCTGCCCGCGGACCTAGTCGCGCTCCTCGACCCCGCGCGCACGCTCATCGTCGCTAACAAGTCGGACCTACCCGCGCATGGCGCGCAGAAAGAGTTCCTTCCGCACATCGCCAAACTTTCCGCCTGCCTCCTGGATGGGCGTGACGCCGAAGTCCTGCGCGCCAAGCTCGGCGACTTCCTTATCGCCAAGGAGATCGCCCCGGGTGCCGAGGATCTCGTCGTCAGCGTCCGCCATGCCGAGGCCCTTGCCCGGGCGGCGACCGCCCTTTCCGAAGCCGCTGGCCACCTCAAGGCCCCCATCCAGACCGAACTGGCGGCCGCTCAAGGCCGGGTCGCCCTGGACGCCCTTGGGGAAGTCGTGGGTCGCATCGATAATGAGCGTATGCTGGACAAGCTCTTTGCTTCCTTCTGCATAGGTAAGTGATTCCCTCCGGTGAGGGAGCGCCTATGCGACCTCACAAACAAATCCGCCTCGGGCCCGACCGCCCCTATGACGTTATCGTCTGCGGGGCTGGCCATGCCGGCGTGGAAGCCGCCCTGGCGGCGGCCCGCATGGGGGTGGATGTCCTGCTATTAACGGGCAACGTGGACACCATCGCCCAAATGAGCTGCAACCCCGCCATCGGGGGCCAGGCCAAAGGCCACATCGTCCGGGAGATCGACGCCCTCGGGGGCGAGATGGGCCTGACCGCCGATGTCACCGGTATCCAGTTCCGCCTCCTTAACTCCTCCAAGGGCCCAGCCGTCCAGGCCCCCCGCGCCCAGTGTGATAAGAAGGCCTACCAGTTCCGGATGAAGCACCTCTGCGAGCTGCAGGCCGGCCTCACCATCTTCCAATCCCAGGTCACCGGGCTCATCTTTAAGAACGGCGCCGTGGTCGGGGTCCAGACCAACCTCGATCTCGATTTCCACGCCAAAACTGTGGTCGTCACCACTGGCACTTTCTTGCGCGGCCTGATGCACATCGGGGCCAATAAAACGGAAGGAGGTCGCCTAGGTGATTTTAGTGCTAAGTCATTGTCAGCCAGTTTCTTGGAGGCTGGAATTGAACTCCAAAGGCTCAAAACCGGCACCCCGCCGCGCATCCTAGGTTCGTCCATTGATTTTAGTAAATGCGAGGAGCAGCCGGGCGATGCCTCCCCTACCCTTTTTGCCTTCCACGATACCCGCCAGCAGGCCGATTTGTTCCACGTGGAACAAGCGGGCGAACGCCTGCCTGGATGGACTCCTGGCACCGACCAGGTGTCCTGCTGGATGACCGAGGCGACCAGTGCCACCGGCAAGATTGTCCAGGATAACCTCCACCTCTCTCCTCTCTTTGGCGGCGAGATCACTGGGGTCGGCCCGCGCTACTGCCCATCCATTGAGGACAAGTTCGTGAAGTTCTCGGATAAGGACACCCATAAGCTCTACCTCGAGCCCGAAGGCCGCAATACCGACGAATGGTACATCAATGGCCTTTCGACCTCCCTGCCCTTTGCGGTCCAACTACAGATGCTGGCTTCAGTCCCTGGTCTAGAGAAAGCCGTTATGCTGCGCCCGGCCTATGCCGTGGAATACGATTTCTCACCCCCCACCCAGCTCTACCCCACCTTGGAATCCAAAAAGGTCGAGGGCTTGTTCTTTGCCGGCCAGATCAATGGGACCTCCGGATATGAGGAAGCCGCGGCCCAAGGCCTGGTCGCCGGGGTCAACGCAGCCTGTAAGGTCAAAGGCCAGACCCCCATGATCATTGGCCGCGACGAAGCGTATATCGGGGTCCTCATTGATGATTTAGTGACCAAAGGCACCCAAGAGCCCTATCGGATGTTTACCAGCCGGGCTGAATTCCGCCTTTTATTCAACCACGGCAGCGCCGAACTCCGCCTTAAGGACAAAATCACCGAGTTCAGCTTAGTCCCCACAGATCGACTAAGCCGAATCCAGGTTAAGGTGGATAAGATCACCCATTGGATCGAATATCTAGAAAAGCTGGCCATCCCCGGCGGCATCGCTGGCGACGTCATCCGGCGTAACTGGGATTCAACCCCCAAGGATCTACCCCCGACATTCCTGGCCGAAGCGGCTGAAGTTCAGGCGGAAGTCATGTACCGGGTCAAATACCGCGGCTATTTGGAGCGCGAAACGCGTAACGCCCGGAAACTGCACGACCTAGACTCCTTTAAGGTGCCGGCCGGCTTTGACTTCTTAAAATCCTACGGCTTGCGCATCGAAGCCCGCCAAAAGCTTCAGGCCATTCAGCCCAAAACTCTGGGCCAGGCTAGCCGGATCAGCGGAGTCAACCCCGCGGACATCTCCTTGCTGATGGTCCTTTTCAGGACGAAGTGATTCCAAAGGGAAGGGGAGAGAAGGGCGGTGTTCCACGTGGAACACCCTCCACGTGAAGATTGTGCCCGCACGGCGTGACGGTTGTGTTTCTTAAATTCATAACATGTTAATAATTATACACTTATAACTTCATATGAGCAGTGTAACGCAACCGTCATGATTGTCACCTAACTCTGGCGCTTCGTTTAGCGGGGCGCTTATATGATGGCGCACCTATGGACGCCGAACATCTCAAGCGCATCCTGATCGTCGATGATGAGTCTGACGTGACGGAACTATTGGACTACAAGTTCAAGCAAGCGGGATATGCCATCCGCACCCTCAACGACCCGCTGCGCGCCATCGGCCTAGCCCGCGACTTCCGGCCCGACCTGATCATCCTCGACGTGATGATGCCCGAACTCACGGGCGTGCAGTTACTGCGCATGGTCCGCGCCGACGCGCTCCTCCAGGATACGCCGGTGATTTTCCTCACAGCCAAGAGCGAGACGGTCGACAAGGTGAAGGGCCTCGAGTCCGGCGCCGACGATTATGTGACCAAGCCTTTCGACACGCGTGAGCTGATGCTGCGCGCCCAGGCTCTCCTGCGCCGCGCGAAGTCCGCCGCCGCCAAGCCTTCAACCCGCCTCGCCGCCGGTGCGCTGATGCTGGACATCGAGCGCCACGAAGTGACCGCCTCCGGCAAAATCGTCGAACTGACCGCCACCGAATTCAAGCTGCTCCGTCTGCTCCTCGAGCGGAAGGGCAGGGTACAGTCACGCGAAGAACTCCTCGCCGACGTCTGGAATTATTCGCCGGACCTCGAGACTCGCACGGTCGATACCCACGTCCGCCGCCTGCGCGAGAAACTCGGCCCATCCGGCGACGTGATCGACACCGTGCGCGGCGTCGGTTACCGCGTTAACGGCTAAACCGCTTTGCGCTCGCGCGTCTGGCGGAGCCGGACAGCATCCAACGCAGATGTCCTGGCTTCCCTGGTTGCTCCTGCTGGCGCTCGTCGTCGCTGCCATCTGGTACTTCGCCGAGATCGCCGGCCATATGCGGTGGGCCCGCCGCGCGTTGCTTGCCCAGGGCGGTGCGCCGCGTCCGCAAGGATGGCTGGTGCGTAAGCTGCGCCTGGAAGAACTTTTCATCGCCATCGAACGGCGCGCCGCCAGCGAAG
Organism: Opitutus sp. GAS368; assembly: GCA_945906115.1. Classification (GTDB taxonomy): domain Bacteria; phylum Verrucomicrobiota; class Verrucomicrobiia; order Opitutales; family UBA953; genus UBA953. Next base: position 8,999 of record CAMDQP010000016.1, on the reverse strand, counting down.
GGGAGATCCGCGCCGCGGCCGCGCGGCGGATTGAAGCGCTGCTCGCGCCGCTGACCGACGCCGTGCTCGTCGTCGACGCGCAAGATCGCCTACGCCTCGCCAACCCGGCGGCGGCCGCGCTGTTCGGCCTGTCCGATGAAGATGCTGGCGGCTCGATTGTCCCACTCGTCCGGAGCGCGGACTTCATCGAACTCATCCGCCGTGCCCGCGCCGAGGGGGGCGCGCGCTCCATGATTCTCCTTAATAGGGCGCCGCTGTCAGATGTCTGGATTCAGGCCGCCGGTGCACGCACCGATCCAGAAGCGTTCGGCGACGGCGCCGCGATCTTCGTGCTGGCGGATGTGTCCGCGCTGAAGCGCCTCCAAGCGATGGAACGCGACTTTGTGACGAACGTCTCCCATGACCTGCGTACGCCAGTGACGATTCTCCGGGGCTACGCCGAAACCCTGGCCGAAGACCAGGCAGCGATGTCGACGGAAGACCGCGCCCGCTTCACGCAGAAAATCGTGAGCTCGGTCGGTCGACTACAAGGCCTCGTCGAAGGGCTACTCGCCCTCGCGAGCTTGGAGTCCGCCCAAGATGTCCGCCGCGAGCCGGGCGCGCTCCATGCCGCAGCCCGCGAAGTCGCCGAGGAATTCGCCGCCCGCTGCAAGGCGGCCGGGGTGAAGCTGGAATTGAAGTTGGAGGCCGCTGGTGGTGGCGCCGCCGATCCGGTCCAAGCCCGCCGGCTGGTCCAGAACCTAATCGATAACGCCTTAGCCCACGCCGCTGGTATGAGTCACCTGACCGTCTCGACCCGCGACACCCCCAACGGCGTAGAGTTGACCGTGGAAGACGATGGAGCGGGGGTGCCTTCGGCGGACCTGCCGAGGCTCTTTGATCGCTTTTATCGGACGGACAAATCCCGCCGGGCAGGGGGGAGTGGCTTGGGCCTGAGCATCGTCCGCCAGGTAGCCGAACTCCATGGGGGCTCCGCCACGGCGGAACCCGCCCGACCGAAGGGCCTACGGATCACCGTGACCCTGCCGGCATTGGCCTAGATCCGGACATGAAAAACCCGCCGGGTGCCGGCGGGTTTTGGCTCCATTTTAAAGTGGAGCGCGCGACTGGACTTGAACCAGCAACAGCCACCTTGGCAAGGTGGTACTCTACCATTGAGCTACGCGCGCGTTGGATGGGAAGCAGACCAAACGCCCTACCGAGTGTCAAGCCTTTGGACAAACCTCGTCCGCGCGGCCTTGGGGGCAGGGGTGAGACCCTGCTTTTCAAGCAGGGAAGCTGCTTCATCGGAAACGAGCCACCGCAGGGCAGGGGTCAGCTGCGGCAGACGATCCTGCCGAACATAAAGGATGAGCGGGACCTGAAGGGGGTAATCACCATTATGGACGTTGGTCTCATCAGGACCATAAGCGGTGGTCGACTTGCCAGGGCGACCATCGGCGACCTGGAGAACCTTACCGCGGCCAGAAGGAGGGCGGGGGATGAGGATGACGCTCCCCGCACGAGCGGCCAACAGGTCGGCCGCTAGGTCAGGTTCGATCCGCAGCCGAACGTCCGACCGAAACGGCTGCCCTTGAAGCGAGAGGCCTTGAAAAATTTCGAGCACCATCGAGCCGGCGGGGGAACAGACCGCCGGTGTGATAAGCTCGGAGCGTGCGGCGGGGTCGAGGTCATTCCAATTACGCGCCGCCGCCCGCGGGTCGCGCGCGAACACGTTCGCAAGATTTTCCAGCGTGATGGATTCGGCGCGGTTACTGCCGTGCGTGGCAACCACCACCACCGCGCTCGCGAGACGAAATTCGACGACGCCTATCTTGCCGGTGGGGACTGGCGCGACCTCGCGGTCGCGCACCAGGAGGATGGCCACCGAAGCCCGCCCATCGACGAACGCCTGCCTCCCTGGAAGGGTGCCGCCGAAATCAGCAGCACTATTACCTACGGCGCTTTCAAGTCCCCGCGCGACGGCGCCCGTCAGCAAGTCCGAACCGACGATATCGGCGGCGCGAAGCGCAACGCAGGAAAGGAGAAGAGCAAGCAACCTCACGCCGTCTCAGGGCCGGGATCCAATTCCGGCCATTGCAGGAGTTTGCGATGGAGCGTGCGACGCGAGATACCCATTAGCTCAGCGGCGCGCGTACGGTTACCAGCGGCGGCGGCCAACGCCTGCTTCAAGAGCTGTTTCTCGTTCAGCTCACGATCAAGGGTAATGCCGCCGGCAGAGAGCAGGGCCGAAGCCGCCACCGCTGCGACGACGGGTTGGGAAAAGCGCGCATCCAGGTCGCCGGCGGCGACCGTCTTGCCTGCCCGGAGTACGGCGAGGTTCTCACTGGCATTGCGCAGCTCGCGGATGTTTCCGGGCCAAGAATAGCGGACGAGCACAGCCAGCGCTTCCGGCGAAAGCTTGGCGGCGGGGACCGAGTTCTCCTTCGCAAAGCGCTCGAGATAATGAGCAAGGAGGAGTGGGACGTCGTCCTGGCGTTCGCGCAAAGGCGGCAGCCGCAAGGGGACGACAGACAAGCGATAATAAAGGTCTTCGCGGAACTTGCCCTCCTTCACCATCTGCTGGAGGTCGCGATTCGTGGCGCAGACGAGGCGCAGGTCGAGGGCGATGGGGCGATGGGAACCGAGGCGCTCGACGGAGCGGGTCTCTAAGAACCGCAGGAGCTTCACCTGGGTGGTGGCATCAATCTCTCCAATTTCATCCAGAAAAAGGGTGCCTCCGTCGGCCGATTCGAAGCGACCCACGCGACGCTCGTTCGCGCCGGTGAACGCACCCTTCTCGTGTCCGAATAATTCGGACTCGAGCAGGTTGGCGGGGATAGCGGCGCAATGCACCGCCATGAAAGGTCCTTTCGAGCGCTGACTCGCCTGATGAATCATTTGGGCAAAGAGCTCCTTGCCGGTGCCCGTCTCGCCGAGCAGAAGGATAGTCGCATTGGACGAAGCGACCGCGCGGACCTGTTCGATTGAACGTTGGAGGGCGGCAGAAGAGCCGACGATCTCGCCGAGTGAAAACTTGCGGTCGAGTCGGGCCTTCAGCGTGACGACTTCCTTCTCGGTGGTGCGGGCCTTCAGCCCGCGATCGAGGACAAGTTCCACCTGGCGGAGATCCACCGGCTTCTGGAAAAACCAATACGCGCCGAGGCTCATCGCTTTTACGGCCGTATCCACGTCGCCGTATGCCGTCATCATGATGCAGACGGGCTGGTTGGGCAACTTAAGGGCGCGCTCAATGACCGCCATACCGTCGGCGCCCGCCATGCGGAGATCCGTCAGCACCGCGTCCGGCGGCACATCCTGCATGAGGCGCGCCGCTTCCGCGGCATCCTTCGCGACGAAGGTCTCGTAGCGATCCTCCAACGCGGCCCGCAGGCCATCGCGGATGTTCTTCTCGTCGTCAACGATGAGGACCGTGGGCTTCATGGGTTAAGCTTCCGGAGAAGTCTGCTGGTTTGCCGCGCCCCAGGCACGGGCGGCCTTCTCGGCCAAGGCAATGCGCGCGCGGTCGACTTCGGCCAGACGAGCCTTAAGGTTCGCGTTAGAAACGCGAGCGAGGTCGTCCAAGTCGCAGAGATACGTACCGTCGAGGCCATGGACGCCGGCGGCGAAATTACGCGGCACGCCGAGATCGACGAGCAACAGTGGGCGTCCAGAACGACGGCCAGCCATCTCGCGGAGGGCGACAGCGTCAATCAAGGCACGTTCCACTGTAGCGCAGCCCACGATGACATCGTGCGTGTGGGCCTGACGCAACGCGTCGGCGAGCGTGAGCGAAGATCCGGAGAATTCTTCGGCCAGCGCGCGGGCGTTCTCGAACGCGCGCGAGGCAACCGAAACCTGGGAGGCGCCGCGAGAGACCAGCGCCTGGACGACCTGACGGCCGACATCGCCCGTGCCGAGCACGAGGACGCGGGTTTCAGCGAGCGAACCGAATACGCGCATCGCTAGTTCGACGGCGATGTTACCGAGGCTCACCTGGCCCTGCGAGATGCCCGTGTTGGTGCGCGCCCACGCTCCCGCCTGGAAGGCACGTTGGAAGACACGGTTAAGCACCGGACCCGTCATCCCGCGCGCGAGCGCGTCGGCGTAGGCGTCCTTCACCTGACCAGCGATCTCGACTTCGCCGACCATCTGGGACTCGAGACCCGAGACGACGGAGAAAAGGTGTTCGACGGCCTGCAGTCCAGGCACTGGACGAAGATGCTGGTCAAGCGCGGCCGCGGGCGCACCCGTGGCCTTGAGGAGGGCGCTACGCACATGAAGGGCGGCGGCTTCGTCGCCGACGGCATACGCCTCGAGACGATTGCAGGTCGCGAGCAAGACCGCTTCGGCGAGACCCGCTTCTCGGGCGGCCGCGTAGAAGACCTCAGCTCCGCCCGCGGGGACCGTGAACGCGGCGCGTTCATCCAGGCCAGCGGTACGGTGCGTGGCGCTCAGCGCCACCAGATTGCGGGGGCGCTCGCTCATCGGGAAGTGGGGAGCGAAAGATAAAGCGCAATGATGGCTGGAATCGCGACGAGCAGCGAGGCCCGCGCGAACGAGGCGCCCGGGAGGTGCTGGCGGCGGCGTTGCACGACAATCCAAAAACAAGCGAGCCAGGTAATGAGTGCCGCGATGAGCTTCGGGGCGGCGACGGCGGCAAGATCACGCTGCCCCCAGTCGGTCGCGCCAATCACCAGAGAAAGTCCGAGGAGCCAGACCGCCGCGCCCATCAACTGCGAGCCGATACGATCGAGCGGAACGAGTGCGGGCAGGAGAGCGTAGATGCCCCCAAACTGATGACGAGCCAAGGCGCGATCCTGGAGGAGATAGGCGGCGGAGTTGAGCGCCTGCGCGCCGAGTACGCAGTAGGCCAGGATCGCGGCGCCGACATGGATGGCGATGAGCGGCTTACCGGTCTTGTCAAAGCCTGGATGTTCGACGACGCCGAGAAAAGCGGCCGCCACGATACACAGCGCGGTCGTGCCCGCGATCGCCCAAGTCGGCAGACGGTGATTGAACGTCAGGTCGAGAAAGAGGGCTAAGCCCGACACACCCCAGGCAATTGAGAGCAGCACTTCCGCCGCACTACCGATGGGAAGGGAATGCGTGCGCAGCCCTTGGTAGGCCAGCATCGTGGTCAGCAGAACCCATCCACCGCGGAGCAACCAGGCGCCGGAGATCTGCAATTTGCCAGAGGTGTCCCTCGGGGCCAGACCATCCAGCACGGCCGCGGTCAAGAAGACTGAGGCACAACCCAACAAGCAGTCCCGGATCAAGGGATGGGCGGCAAGTTCGGCGGCCAAGGGGAACATAGGATGAGATAAGAGGAGGTGTGACATTTTGGCAAACCCACAAGACGTCCTGTTTTCTTGCGGAGGGGGGCAGGGGGGCTAGGTTGGCTATTCTTATGGCCCACGACCTCTACGACCTTACCCAGCACCCGCCCCGTAGCCCCCGCGTCCGCCTCGGCGGCTTCGTCATCCTCCCCCGGATGATCGATAAAGCCCGCGCCACCCGGATGGGTAAAAATGGCGATTACAACTACGCCTGCTCCCTGGATCGTAACGTCCTTGATTTTTTAGGCATCGAGGCAGATGCACTTAATTCGCAGATTGAGAATGGCTTAGGAGACGGAGAAATCTTGGCTTGGCTGATGGCTAACGCCAAGAAGCCCCGCTTGGGCCAAGAAATCGCGGCCTTCAGCGCCTTTCACGAGCAAAGAGCCCCCAGCGCACCGGCTGGGCGGGCTAAACTGACCGAATACCAGTCCGCCACCCCAGCGGGGGCCAAGCGCGAAGACATCGTCTCCTGGTTCGACGTGCTCGACCTCGATGATCACCAGAGCTTCGGCGGCAAGGTCTGAGCCGGCTTCGCCGCTGGTTAAATAAATAGGTATTATAGGAATTATCGATACCCGGTGAGGGGAGAACTATGCTATAATTACCGTATGAAAACGTTCCTCGCCTCCGTCAGCCTCATGCTCTGCGCCGCCCTCGCCTCCGCCGCCGACTTTGATTGGAAAACGCGCTTCCCGGAAGGCCTCGTCGATGCAAACGGCAAGGCCGTCGACCTCGCTACGCTGAAGAATAAGACCGTGGCGGTGTACTGCTCCGCCCACTGGTGCCCGCCGTGCCGAGTCTTCACGCCGCAACTTGTCAAGTTCGCCAACGCCAACAAGACCAAGCTCGCCGTGGTCTTTATCAGCAGCGACAAGGGCGCGGACGAGATGTTTGCTTACATGAAGGAAACCAAAATGCCCTGGCCCGCCGTCCCTTTCAGGTCTGCGGGAGGCGGGGCGATTCAGAAGGAACAGGACGTGTCCGGTATCCCAACGCTCCTCGTGTACGGCAAAAATGGCGAGCTTCTCACCAAGAACGGCCGGGATTTGGACGGCCTCAAGAAGCTACTCGGCAAGTAAGTGCCCAAGCGACCGAGACGAATCCTCCTCGCCTGCATGGGCAACATCTGCCTTACCCGCCAATTCTAACCAATAGAATAAGGGTGTTTCAAAAAGGGTGGGATTTTATGGGATGTTAAAACCTCGCTCGGGTGGGGTGGGTTAGGGTAAGACCCTTTCCGCAACCTCCCACCAATGGCACGCCACGCCCGACTCCTCACCCCCCTCCTCCAAGACAACCCGGACAGGCCGACGCGCAAGTGGGCGGTCTATTATCGAAAGGTCGTGATGCGTCCCCGCGATCCCAAGAAGCCGACCGAGGGAGAGTGCCGGGCGTTCAAGACCGACCGCGCCTTCTTTCCCGACGAGGCCACGGCTCGACGCTTCATCTCCGAGAAGCAAGCCGAGGCCGATACGCTCGGGGCGGGTGCGCTCATCTTGACCGACTCAATCAAGCGCGAGGCCTTGGAGTGCTTGGAGAAGTTGCGCGCCTTCGTCGGTCGCGACGGCAAGACCCCGACCCTCTCCGACGCGGTGGCCGTTTACATCCGAGAGGAGAGGTTAGCCGAGTCGGACAAGAAGGTAGGCCAGGCCGTCCGCGAGTGCCTATCGGCCAAGCGCAAGGAAGGGAAAGGACTACGCTACCTCCAACAGTTCGAGATTAACCTCCGCAAGTTCACCAAGCGTTTCGGGGACAGGCCTCTCGGCTCGGTGAAGGACTACGAGATAGAGAAGTGGCTCGACGACCAATACAAGGGAGGGAAGGGGTTAGCCCCGACGACGCGGAACAACCTCCTAACCTATGTCATCGCCTTCTACTCTTGGTGCGTCGAGGAAGGCCGGACGGCTCAAAACCCGGCCAAGCATATTAAGCATCTCAAACTCCGTCGCCACTCCGACGACGACTCCTCCCAAGGCCGACTCCTTACGCCCGACCAACTCAAAGTCATTCTCGCGGACTGCCCCGACGAGTTCCGGCCGACCCTATGCCTCCTCGCCTTCGCGGGTGTCCGTTGCGCGGAGATGGCGCGCCTACGCTGGACGCATCTCAAAAACGACAGCACGACCCTTTTCCTCAATCGAGGCATCACCAAGACCGACGAAGGGCGCTCGACCCCGATCCCCAAGGCCGTGGCGCGTTACCTCGAAAGGCATCGGCCGGAGGAAGGCGACGACGGCTTCATCTTCAAGGGTTGTCGCGACGACGCGGTGAAGGATATGTCGGACGCGGAGGAGGCCAGGCGTGATGTTAACCGCGTTACGCGTCTGAATGTCCGGCTCACCCGATTGAAGAAGTCCGTCCGTAAGCACTTCCCTTGGCCGAGCAACGCCCTCCGCGCCTCCGCGCTGTCGTATCGCGTTCAACTGACAGGAAGCACCGATCGGACGGCCGAGGAGATGGGCAACAGCAAGACCATCTTGAAGCGCACCTATCAAGAGTTGACGACCGAGGCCGAGGCGAAGGAGTGGTTCGCAACCGACCCCGACTACATTTCCCGCTTCTCTGCCCAAGAGATACTCCGATACATTGAAGGGAAGGCGGTCGGGATGAAGTTAGCGCGCAAGGCGAAGAAGGCAAAGGAGGCCGTCGAGGAGGAGGAAGGCCACGACTACGAACCCTTGACCGAGGAGGAGATGCGCGAGGCCGTCGGCCGTATTGATGTAACGACCGAGGATATGCTCCCCGCCTACCTTAACCCGGAGAAGGCAAAGTTGTTCGAGAAGACGAAGGCCAAGAAGAAGTGAGCGCATAGGCCGGACTAATCCGCGACCAAGACGGCCTCGGCTAAGCGACGCGCCTGACCCTCTCCCCATCCTTGGAGCATAGCGATAAATAGCGCGTGTCCGTCTTTCGTAAACCTTTCAACCTCCGATACGCATAGGTCGTCGAGCGATTGGTCGTCGGATAAACGACGCGAACCCCTGAATAATTGCAAGGCGGTCGGCTTCAACTCCTCGGGGATAAAGTCGTGCCACCCCGCGACGGCCGGACGGCTCAACCGATTGCGCTCGGCCTCGGCCTTCTTGCGCTCGACTTCCTGTTGCTCCCTTCGATGGGTTTCCCAATAGGCTTCACGCTTCTCTGCCTCGACGCGCTCGGCCTCCTCGCGGACAAGGCGACGACGCTCGGCCTCCTGCTTGGCCAGGCGTTGAGTTATTTCGGCCTCCTCGACCGCCCCGCACTTGAAGTAACGACGCTCGCGGAAGTTGTAACGGAACACTTCTAACTCGGTGAGTTTCTTCCGCACCGAGGCCTCCTTCTTAACGAAGTGCTTTTCGCAACCGCGCCACTTCCACTTCCTGCGCCCGGTCTTGGGATTAAGGACGCTTCGATCGCGTAACCACTCGCGTATCCGATAACCCATCTCCCCGGGCGTAAGCACCGACGGCCAATCCGCAAACGACTCGACGAAGGAGTGCCTACGCCAAGCCGAGGCCTCCGCGTTGTTTTTATTCCCCTTGGCGCGCTTCGCCTTCGCGATCTCGGGATGATGGGTTTGGAGGTAATGTGCGTCTTGGCGTTGCTTTGCCTCGCGCTCGGCCTTGGCCTTATCGCGGACGGCCTTGTATTCAAGGAAGGCGACTTGTCCGGGCGACGACTTACGCCTGGCCTTGCGGT
>CAMDQP010000015.1 GCA_945906115.1 Opitutus sp. GAS368 | reverse complement strand
TCGACGAAGACGTAGCTGCCGTCGGCCTCGTAGGACATCTCAAGGGACTTGGTGCTGTTGTCGAAGACGTCAAAGCTGACTCCGATGCCGCAGCGGACCGGGATCTTGGCGCCGGTCTTGATGGAGCGGAGTTCCATCTGGACGTAGGATGCGTTGTTCGGGGGGGTGCGAACGAGGCATTCGAGAACGATGCAGAGCTCACCATTATAGCTCATGATGTTCTTCTTCTTGATACGGTTAACGGGGAGGGTGGCCATGGGAGTAAGGGCGGACACAAGCGGACGCCTTCGGGACGGTCAAGCCGGACTTGCCCGAAAGGTGGCTCGGGGCTGTTTCGCCCTTTAAAATAGGCGTGTGGGGACTGACGCCGACTTACTCGAGCGTGAACAGGACCCCACCGATCTGGGTGATCTTCATCTTGGCGGCGGTGCCGCCCGCAGCGGTCGCGGCGGCGGTGGCTCCGTTCGAGCCTTCGACCGAAGCGCCGTCGACGGCTTCCACTTCGAAGCCGGTGTAAAGGGTGATCATCTTCGAGTAGAGCTGCTGCAACTCGGCCTTAGTCGTGACAACCATTTCCACCGTCTTGGCGTGGGTGGTGTTCGGGTAGGTCTTTACGACGAGGTCGCCGGTGCTGTTGCTGACCACGTTATTGACCTTCGATTCGATGAGGGCGAGCGGTCCAGGAATCGGGAGCTTGCTGGCGTCTTTCGGGTCGAGGCCGCGGTTCTCGGAGTTTGCGGCGCTGGCCCGGTTGGCGCGGTTGGCGACGTCGGCCGTCCCCGGCGGGCGGGTGTTATAGATGCGGAGTTGCTGGTTGGAGTCCTTCATGTCGATGACGACTTCGGCGACGATGAAGGAGCCGGTGGTGTATTCCTGGAAGGAGATCGACAGGATGGCGTCCGCGCGGCCGTAGAAGGCCATGTCGGTCTTGTTCACCTTGATACCGAAGATGCCTTGGTTGCGGATGGCCTTCTTGGTCATCTGGAAGGCGTCGGCCTGGGGGGCGAGGGCGGCGGTCGCGAGCAGGGCGGCGGCGAGGGCTTTGGGGTTCATGGCGTTAATCCTTTACCCACGGGGGTGCCGAAGCAAGATTACAACCGATGCTGAGCTGCCAGAACCTCACCGTGCAGGCGGGCAATGACGGCCCCGTCATCCTCGACGGCGCCAGCGCCCGCTTCCTTCCCCGCGGCCTCAATGCCGTCATCGGGCCTTCGGGTTGCGGTAAGACGACCTTGATGAAGGCCATCCTGGGCATCCTGCCTTCGTCCGGCGAAGCCTGTCTCGCCGGCCAGCGCATCACCTGTACCGAAGACCTCGTCGGCAAGGTCGGTTTCGCCCCGCAGTTCACCGCGGCGCAGCCTCAGCTGACCGTTGCCGAGTCCTTGGCTTACGCCCTCGAGCTCGCGGTGCCTGATGCCGCTGAGCGCGCCCGTCGCCTAGAGTCCGTCTTGGGCGTCACGGGCCTGGCCCCGCACCGTGATAAGCGCGTCTCAGCCCTTTCCGGGGGGCAGTTGCGTCGTCTTTCGCTCGGCCTGGAACTCACCCTCGATCCGCCGTGCATGGTCTGCGACGAAGTTACGTCGGGCCTCGATCCTCAATCCGAGGACCAGATCCTCGCCTTGCTGCGCAGCCTCGCCGAGACGAGCCATAAGAGTTTCGTCTGCATCATTCATAATCTCGGGAAGCTCAACCAGTTCGACTGGGTCACGGTCGTCTATCAGGGCGACGTGGTCTTCCAGGGCTCACCGGACGCGCTGCTCAACTATTTCGGTATTCCCGATGGCCTGCGTCTCTATGAGGTACTTAACGCCTCGGACCTCGCCACTTGGCGTGATCGCTGGGCCATCCATCAGGCCGAGCATCAGGATTCCTATGAGGTCGCCGTCACCAAGGTCGGCACATCCGCCGAGGTTGAACCGCTGCCGGAGCCCTCGATTCCTGACGGTGTCTCGCAGTTCAGCACGCTGCTTTCCCGCCGGCTTAAACTCTTCTTCCGCGACACTGGCTACCTTGGCCTTACGCTCGCGATCACGTTCGGCTTCCCGCTACTCGTGATCATCTTCAACCTCGATGGCGTCTGGGATGTCCTGAAGATCCCGATGGACCGTAATACCGCGTCGATGGCGGAGGTGCAGCTGGCGCTCAAAGTGCAGATGTCGAACGCCCAGCTCGCTGGCCTCGCCGCTGGGCTGATCATGTTCCAGGTCATCCTGCTTACGCTCATGGGCGCCAACAACGGCGGCCGCGAGATCTCCGCTGAGCGCATGCTTTACGAGAAAGAGCGCATGACGGGTCTGCGTCCGTGGGCCTACGCGTTCTCCAAGATCGTCTTTGTCTCCCTCGTGGCGATTTTCCAAGGGGTCTGGATGTGCCTGTTCGTAAAGCTTATTTGTAATTTTCCCGGACCTTGGGCGGAGCAGCTCGCCATCCTCGCCGCCAGTTGTGTCTCCATGTCGGTCGTGTGCCTTGGCTTCTCGGCGATGCTCACTTCGCCGGAGAAATCCTCGCTGCTTTCGATCTACCTCGTCGGCTTCCAGCTCCCGCTCTCCGGGGTAGTCCTGGCTTTACCCGCGGCGCTGACCTGGGTCTGCCGGCCTTTCATTAATTCCTACTGGGGTTGGTCCGGCTACATGAAGTCCATGATGGGGCAGCCGCTTTACGACGCCTATACCGCCAGCATGCCCAATCAGACCGCCTATGTGGCCAGCACCACCGAAGGCTTGGCGGTCCTGCTGATTCAGGGCTTGGTCGGGTTCTGTCTGGTCGTGTACGGCTGCCAGCAGAAGCGTTGGAACTGAGGCCTAGGCTGAAACCCCTAGGCCCATTCGGCTTCGTTATTTCCCTTATAAGGGAAATCGCTGGAACAAATCCCAAACCTCCCTAGGATTAGGGGAGGTCAGCCCCCGCCCATTTCCATGTCCAAAATTAACCCCCTCTTTTTCGCCCTCGGCATTCCGGTCGTCGTGATCGTGATTCTCGTCGCGATTGTCGCCCCGCGCATGGGCGGCGGCGGTAAGTTTGCCGACCTCACACCTTTCTCCGTCGAGGCTTACCGCAAGGATTGGGCCACGCTGCAGGGCAACTCCTACCGCCTCGACTGTCAGGTCGAGCAGCAGCTCGCTTTTGTCGAAGGCCGCGGGCGCGTGCTCGCCGTGAAGCCCATCGAGAAGGACCCGACCCGTCCCGCTGGCCGTATCCCCATCTTCGTCCCCGCCGGCTCTACCGACTCCTTTGAGGTCGGCCAGCGCTTCAAGTGCAAGCTGCGCGTCACCCGCGACCTCCTGGTCGTCGAAGCCCTCGAACGTTTCTGAACCTTTCCCCCATGCGTCACTCTCTCTTCAGTCTCTTTGGTTGGTGTGCGATGACTGTGCTCGGTTTCGCCCAGGCGCCGCCACCCGGTGCTACGGTGAATAGCGGCGGCACGGCCGGTGATTACAAGAGCTCGTCCGCCGAAGGTGGCGCCGACCGTGTCTTTAACGTCAACAGCGACTCCGTGGACATGGAGAACGGCACCATGCAGTGGAAGGGCACCACGATGAACCTCGGCAACTCCCGCGCCGTCCGCGCCCGTTTCGAGCGCTACCTCGCCGCGCCGACCGATAACGGCGACATGAAGCGCTATGTGGCGCTCCTCGACCAAATCCAGTTCCTGCTTTCGGCCCAGTCCATCAACCAGGACAACTACTACCGCAACCAGCAAGAGGCCTTTAATCTTTTGTTCAAGGCGGCGGAATACGATATCGACGCCAACAACTCCCTCACCATCGCCTCCCAGGTCCAGAAGATTTGGGTGATGAAACAGGAGTTCCGTCAGATCGAGATCACCAAGAATCAGATGGAGACGCTGCGTAAGGTGCAGGAAGGCATCGTTATCAACCGAGCAGATAACATCGAGGCGGCCAATGACGCCCGTTCGGAGGGGTCCTCCAAGGCCAAACCGCTCGGTAAGTCTTCCACGGGAACCACCGAGCTTGGTTATAAGGTGAAGGATGAGGCCCGAACGCAGGCGCAGATTTTGGCCAAGGATGCCGAACTGCTCGCGCTCGGACTCAAAGCGAAGATCGAGTTCCAGTCCCAGATGGTGTCGTTCCTCATGGCCCGCCGCTATCGCCACTCGCTGATCACGAGTTCGTTCTACCGCGTGCTCTTCAAGGGTGGCAGCCAGAATATCGTCGTTGGAGCGAAGGAAGTAAAAGAGTTCTTCCCGATCTCCGACTTCGTACCGACGCTGGAATCCTTCGACATGCTTTCCCGCGAGGCGATCAAGGATACGTCCAAAGGTATGCAGACCGTCGATGATCTGGTGAAGCAGGGGGAGCTCTATGGCGCCTTCGAGCGCCTGCAGGAGACGTTCTTCCTCGGTGAGTTCGAGCCCGTCGTGATGTCCTACCCACAGGAGAAGAAGCGCGAGATGCTCGCCCTCTGGAGGGATCTCCGCGAACTCCAGCGGCTCGGGGATGAGCGCGACCTCGGCAATGTCGAAGGCTACGTCAACAAGGTCCGCGGTCGCGCCCGTGACTTCCCCGGCGCCCCGATCCTCTCGAAGGTCACCAATGCGATGAACGCGTCGAACATGTCCCTGCTCTCCGCTAAGGGTGCCGCCTTGGCTGGCGATAATGTCAAGGCCGAGGCTGCCCTCGAGCGCGCCGCCAAGATCTGGCCCCAGAATCCCGGCGTGAAAGACTTCGCCACGCAGGTGGTGAGCCGACAGGACACGTTGGCCCAGAAGATTCCGGAATTCGACCGCCTCATGGCGGAGTCGAAGTGGCGCGACATCTACAACAAGAAGCTGGAATACGCCTTAGCCCTAGCCCAGGACAAGGAGCGCTCCGAGAAGCTTCGCAAGGTGGTCAACCGCGTCGGCGAGCTCGATGCCAACATCCAGAAGGCTTCCGTGCTGGCCACGCAGAATAATCCCTACCTCGCGTGGGACGTCATCGTCGAGGTGTATAAGACGGAGTCCGACGACATTGTGCTCGCCAAGACGCGTTCCGACATCGCTCCGCTGGTCGCCAATTACGCCCAGCTCATCGGCCATGCCGAGAAGCTCGAGAAGGATGGCGCCGAAGCAGCTGCGCTCACCGCCTGGCTTTCCGCGCAGGACCTGAACCCCGCTTCGCCAGCCTGTGGCGCCGCGGTCAAGCGTCTGGCGAAATCCGTGGCCGAGAGCGCCGTAATCCGTTCGACGGGCACCGTGCCCGCCCCGCCCCCCGCGCCTGCCGCCGACGACGAAGTGCCGGTACCGGCAAAGAAGTAAGCCTCACCAGAGGCTGACCGGATTATCTTCCAAGGGATCGATCACCGTGATGCGGAGGTCGGTCTTTTGGTCGCGCACCTCGTTCATCAGGGCGTCGACAATGATGGTGCGGTTGCATTCCTTGCTCAGGTGGCCGAGGTAGAGCTCCGTTGTCTGCCATTCGCGCAGGCTGAGGAGGAGGTCTTTCGTCTGGATGTTCGAGAGGTGGCCGAAGTTGCCGCGGATACGCTGTTTGAGCGAGGCCGGGCGCTTGGAGAGGTCGAGCATCTCGTCGTCGTAGTTCGCCTCGAGCACGAGGATGTCGGCGAGTGCGACATGGTGTTTCACGACTGGCGTGGCGTGACCGAGGTCGGTCAGCCAGGTCAGGCGCTTGGCCGGGCGGGCGTCTTCGGCAGGCAGATCGAAAGCGAAGCCGACCGGATCGGCCGCATCGTGCGGGATGGGAATCGAGGTGACCTGGATTCCGCGGAACTCGAACGTGGTGCCGGTCTCAAAGAGCTGCCAGTCTGGCTGAGACTTGAACGAATCCTTCATGCGCCGGGCCGTCTCGCGGTTGGCGAAGACCTTTAGCAAAGGATTCTGGCGGAGCAGAGCAGGGAGGCCGACGCAGTGGTCCGCGTGCTCGTGGGTGATGAAGACCGCGTCGAGGGCGCGCGCCTCGATGCCGAGCTTCTGCAGCGAAGCCTCGAGGCGGGGGCCCTGGAATCCTGCATCGAGCATCATGCGCGCACCGCCCGCTTCCAGTAGGGAGCAGTTGCCGGAGCTGCTCGTGCCGAGGATGTGGAAGGCGAAGGCCATGTGGAGGCCGATGCAACCCCGACACGGTGCCGCCTTCAAGCCGCCATTCACCCTTTTCCGCTTGAGGGCGCGGGCGACCGGAGGGAAGGTAGGTCATCCCGCCATGCCTTCCCTTCCTCGCGTCATCAGTATCATCATGGGGGGCGGTCGTGGCTCCCGCCTCTATCCCCTGACCAAGGACCGCTGCAAGCCGGCCGTGCCGCTCGCCAGTAATTACCGCCTGGTCGACATCCCGATCAGCAATTGCCTGAACTCTGGCTTCAATCAGATCTTCGTCCTGACGCAGTTCAACACGGCGTCCCTCCACAAGCACATCCAGCAGACCTATAAGTTCGACGGTTTCGGCCGCGGCTTCGTCGATATCCTCGCCGCCGAGCAGACGGGCGACAAGGAGACCTGGTATCAGGGCACGGCCGACGCGGTCCGCCAGAACCTGCATCACTACAACCTGAAGGACGAGGACCTGGTGCTCATCCTTTCCGGCGACCAGCTCTACCGCCTCGATTTCGACGAGCTCGCTCGCCAGCACATCGAGAACGCCGCCGACGTGACTATCGCCGCCAAGGCCATGCCATCTGACCAGGTCAGCGCCCTCGGCGTGATGCGCGTCAACGCCGACCTTCGCATCGTCGAGTTCGTCGAGAAGCCGAAGGATCCGGCCGTCATTTCCTCCCTCGTGCTCGGCGGTAACGCCCGTGCCCGCCTGTCCGACAAGTCTGACACGCCTTACTGTCTGGCCTCGATGGGTATCTACCTCTTCTCTGGAAAGGTCATGCGCGAGGCTCTGGCTGACCCAGCCCAGACCGACTTTGGCAAGGAAGTCATCCCTGGCTTGCTCGCCTCGAAGCGGATGATGGCCTACGTTTTTGACGGTTACTGGGAGGACATTGGTACTGTGGGCTCCTTCTGGGAGTGTAATCTTACCCTCACCGACCCGGTGCCTCCGTTCGATTTCTTTGACGGTCAGAATCCGGTCTACACCCATTCCCGCTATCTCCCTCCGGCCAAGCTTAACGGCGCCCGCTCGCAGCGCGTCCTGATGGCCGATGGCGCCATCGTTGACGACTCAGAACTGAATCGCTGCGTCATCGGCGTCCGCTCCGTGATCCGCGGCGGCTCCCGCCTCGAGAACGTGGTCATGATGGGTGCCGACACCTTCGAGCGGCCGCATGATCTCGCCCAAAACAACTCGCTTGGTCGTCCTGATATTGGCGTCGGCCCCAACTGCCTCATCCGCAATGCGATCATCGACAAGAACGCGCGGATTGGCGCCGGCTGTCGCCTCGCACCGACCGGCCTGCCCGAGAAATGGGAGACCGACGCCTTGTTCGTCCGGGATGGCGTGATTGTCGTCAAGAAGGGTGCCATCGTTCCGCCTGGGACGATTGTCGGGGAATGAATACCTACGCCCGGACCTACTGGTTTACCTGGGCGTTCCTCGTCATCGCCGCCGCCCTGACGGGTGTGGCTTCGTTGAAGACCGCCTTTTTCGGCGGGCTTTTCGCGGCGTTGCTGTCGGCGTTACTGTCCAAGGTCTATGAACGTGGCGGTCCCCGTTACGCCCCGCTTATCGGCGCCACCGCCGGCACCCTTTGGGTGATCGCGATGTTCTTCCGGATCCGCTGGTTCGGGTACGCCGATGACTTTCAGATGGCCCAGTGGACGCTGGGCACAGATATCTCAGTACATGCGGCTGGCTTCGCCGGTGCGGCGTTGATGACGGCCCTAATCGCCCGCACGGAATTCCTGAAGGCGCTCGGGGGAGGCCTGCTGCTCGCAGCAGCCATGACGGTCATCCCCTATGGCTTCATCGCTTGGATTGATCATCGTGTGGCTGGTCCCGTCGAGCTCGTGGTGCTCGTCTCAGCGGAAGTGGCCGTCGACGATGGCCCGATCCGTCGGCCCGGTGCGGTGCAGGCGAACCTGACGCCCGCCGAAATCCTCCTTTTAAAGGAGCGCATGCTCGTCGTTGAGGGTCCGGGAGGTATCGAAGTGGTCGATGAACAGGGTCGCCGTTATTGGCCATTAGTCCGTCGTCGGCTCGTCTACCCGGGTAATCCCGGAGGTCCGGTTCGTACGGTCCTGTTCTTACTGCCTCCTGGCTTGGTCGCCGCCGAGACCTGGAGCGTGCCAGTACACCAAGATCCCCAGGGTCTTGGTCTCGTCGGCCTCGGAGCCCAAAATGATGTTAAATTCTCGGGCGGACCAGTCAGCCAAGCGGTGCGTCTCGACGTATCCTTGGCGGTGAAGCCCAAGGAGGGTGCGGTCACCTACCAGAGCCTGCAGGTCGAAGCCTTCCGGAAATCTCCCCTCGGCGATCTTTACGCAAACGTTCGGACCCAAGGTATCGCCGCCGCGTTTCCCACGAGCCTGATTGATCCGAAGACGCCGGTTAATTCGGAAGAGAAGGCCAAACCTCGTCGGCCGACCTTCGGCGGCGACCCTGCGGCGAAGTAGCCGCCGTTAGGTTGTCGAGCTCAGGAAGTCGCGGTGCAGCCCTGCGTAGGCTCCTTGCAGCGCGAGGAGTTCGGGGTGCGTGCCGCGCTCAACGATACGTCCTTCGTTCAGGACGATGACACAGTCGGCCCGACGAATCGTGCTGAGGCGGTGGGCGACCACGAAGCAGGTGCGCCCTTTCATGAGACGGGCGAGGGCGACCTGGAGCCGGGCTTCGGTGAGCGTGTCGACGGCGCTGGTGGCTTCATCGAGCACGAGGATGCGCGGATTGGCCATGAGCGCGCGGGCGAAGGCGACGAGCTGTTGCTGGCCCATCGAGAGGCCGCGGCCCTTTTCGGAGCAGGGCGTATGGATACCGGCGGGGAGGTCTTCGATCAGGTCGAGGCAGTCGAGGTCGCGGAAGGCTTGCCTGATCTCTTCGTCGGTCGCGTCAGGGCGGGCCGATTTGACGTTCTCGGCGATCGTGCCCGCGAAGAGGAAGTTCTGCTGGAAGACGAAGCCCATCTGGCGGCGCAGGGTCTCCTGGCGGATATCGGCGAGGTCAAGGCCGTCGACCAGCACTTGGCCCGAGAGGGGCAACTGAAACTTCGCCAAGAGCCCGACGATGGTGGACTTGCCTGAGCCCGTATGGCCCACGAGCGCAATGACCTGTCCCGGCTGGGCGACAAAAGAGATCCCGTGCAGGACAGGGCGGTCTGGGATGTAAGCGAAGTGAATATCCCGAAACTCCACCTGGCCTTTGAGGGGCGGGCATTCTCCCGCGGTAGGTTTGTCGGTCCAAGCTGGCGGCGTATCGAGCAGCCGGAAGTAGCGTTCCGCCCCAGCCATCGCGAGGGTAGCTTCGGAGAGTTGCGTGCCGATGATGGTGATCGGCGAGAAGAACAGGTCGGCCAGGAAGAAGAACGTCACCAAATCACCAAGGCTCGTGCCGGTGCCGGAAAGGGCCGCCCAGCCGCCGACGCCGATGAGCGCAGCCATGAAGCCTTGAGCGTTGAGTTCGAGCAACGGTAAGTAGAGCGACGTGAGGCTGGCGGTCTTCACGACGTTGCCGGCGAGGCTGCGGACGAGACGGGTGAAGATGCCGGCATTGGTGTCCTCGCGGGCGAAACCCTGCGTCACGCGGATGCCTTGCACCGTCTCGGCGAGCGCAGACGTCACGCGGGAGAAGGTCTCCTGCTGGACACGTGAGGCGTGCAGAATCTTGCCGCGGAAAAACCCGTGCACCAAAAGGAGGCAGGGGACGATGGCCAGCAGCACGAGGAATAGCTGCGGATTAGCGAGCAGCATGAGCGCAGCGGCGCAGCCCATCTGGCCGAAGGAGACGAACGAGATGAAGAAGTTGTTCTGGATCCCGTTGCGCATCGCCTCGATGTCCGAAATCATGCGGCTGATTAGGCTGCCGTGGCGTCGGGCGTGGAAGAATGAGAGCGGCTGCGTGAGCAGGTGGGCCATCAGCTTGTCGCGTAGGTCGCGCAGGACGTTCTCGCCGATTTGGTGGGCGAGGCGGATGCGCCAGTACAGGGCGACGTCGGCGATGATGAAGAAGACCGTGAACAGGGCGAGCGCGCGGAAGGTCGCCGGGCCGTCGCCCGTGGTCACGGGATCCTTAATGATATGACCGACGAGCCAGGCGAGGCCGGGCAGGGCCATCGCGCGGAAGACACAGAGGACGAGCAGGGTATTGCGCTGCAGTCGGTGTGGGCTGGTGAAGGCGAATAGACGGGCGACGGTCGACCAACGCAGCGGGAGGCGATCCGGCTCTTCTTCGTCGGGGCGGAGGCGGCGGACCGCGATTTCAAGGCGATCCTTGCTCATGCGTTGGCTCCTTCTGATTGGACGAGGATGGCGCGACGGTAATGGCCGTCCTGAGCCATCAGTTGCGCGTGGGTGCCCGTTTGTACGAGTCGGCCATGGTCGAGCACCAGGATCAGGTCCGCACGGCGGAGGGTGCTCAGTCGGTGGGCCACGATGAAGGTCGTCCGACCGACCATCGCCGCTTCCATCGCTTCCATGATTTCCTTCTCGGTCTCCGGGTCGATGGCCGAGGTCGGGTCGTCGAGCAGGAGGACGGTCGGCTCGAGCAGCAGCGCGCGGGCGATGGCGATACGCTGGCGCTGGCCGCCGGAGAGGTTGACGCCGCCTTCGCCGAGGAAGGTCTCATAGCCTTCGGGCAGTGCCATGATGAACGTGTGGGCTCCAGCGATACGAGCCGCGCGTTCGATGCGTTCCTGCGTAGCATCAGGGTGGCCGAAGGCGATGTTGGCTGCGATGGTGTTCGAGAAGAGGAAGTTCTCCTGGAAGACCATGCCCACCTGGCGGCGGAGTTCCGGGAGCGGCAGCTGGCGGATGTCGTGACCGTCGAGGGTCACGCGGCCGGAGCGCGGGTCGTAGAAGCGGGGAATCAGCGAGAGCAGGGCGGATTTGCCCGCGCCGGTGGCGCCGGCGATGGCGATGCGCTGACCGGGCTCGGCGGCGAAAGAGAGTTCGTGCAGCACCGTCGCGTTCTCCTGGTATTCGAAGCTGACATGCTCGAAGGCCACGCGGCCGAGGAAGCGTCCGGGTGAGGCGGCCCCAGGTTCGGTCGCGACGCCTGGGTCGGTGTCGAGGATCTCGAAGATGCGCTTGGCACCGGCCAGGGAGACCTGGGCGTTGTCGACGACTGCGGCGAGGGTGGTCACCTGGGCCGAGAACTGCTGCAGTAGGCCCGCAAAGGCTACTAGGCCGGTGCCTAGGGCGATTTCACCCCGGGCAACCATCCATCCCCCATAGCCGATGAGGATGGCCATGGAGAGGCGATTGAGGCCGTCGATGACGGGCCAGAAGAGGGCGATCTCGCCGAATACCTTACGCTTCTGGAGGCGGATATCCTCACTCCAGCCGGCGAAGCGACCCATCACGCGCGGTTCGAGGGCAAAGCCTTTGACGACCTGGATGCCTTGCACGTTCTCCGAGAAGCCCAGCACCATGCGATCCATCAGGTCGCGGTTCTCCTCGTAGGCCGGCCGCACCTTGCGCGAGAAGCGAATCGCGAACCAGATCTGGATTGGCAGCACTGCGAGGCAGGCGAGCGTCAAGCGCCAGTCGGTGCGTAGCATGTAGACCGAGCAGGCGACCAGGGTGATGGTGATGATCGCGAGCTGGAGGACCACGCCTTCGATGAAGACCCGGATGGCGTGCGCGTCGGAGGTGACCCGGTTGATGATCGAGCCGCTGGCGTTAGAGTCGAAGAAGCGGAAGCTCAGTTGCTGGAGTTTGGCGAAGACCTGCGAGCGCAGGTTAACGACAATCCGGCCGTGCAGGAAGCGAACGGACACCAGTCCGAAGATGGTGGAAATGATCGCGCGGAGCAGGGCCGCGACGAGAATCCCGGCGCCGAGCCAAACGAAGACGGCCTTGTCGGAGGCGTCGGCTGGGACGAAGAAGGGAAGGTCCGGTGCGGTGACGGAGCGGTCAGCGCAGTGGCGGACGAAGTCGATGCCGACGCCGGCGAGAACGATGACCGCGACGGTCAGGAAGACCACGGCCAGCTGCAGGCCGAGGAGCTGCAGGCAGTCCGAGCGATACGACCAGGCGATGCGCAGTAACCGCCACAGCGTGGCTTCACGGCTGTCGGCGATCGGAGGGACGGAGGCGGCGGGCATGCGCGTCAGGGCGCAGGCCGGCTTAGCGGATCATCTGGCCTTCCCGCGAAGCCTTCTTGCGGAATTCCGCGAGGATGCTGGCGGTGAGGGGGCCGGGCTTGCCGGTGCCGATCTTACGGGCGTCGACTTCGATGACAGGGATGACCTCGGCAGCGGTGCCGGTGAGGAAGCATTCGTCGGCGTTCCAGACGTCGTAGCGCGTGATGTTCGTCTCGACGGTCGGGATTTTGAGGGCGGCGGCGATCTCGAGGGCGACCTGGCGGGTGATGCCCACGAGGGCGCCAGCATGGGAGGCCGGGGTGATGAGGCGTCCCTTGTGGATGAGGAAGACGTTGTCGCCGCTGCACTCGGAGACGTAGCCCTGTTCGTTGAGCATGAGGCACTCGTGAAAGCCGTGCTGCTGGGCTTCCATCTTGGCCATGATATTGTTCAGGTAGTTGAGCGACTTGATCATCGGCGGCAGGGCGGCCGCGCTGACGCGGCGCGTCGGCACGGTGATGATGCGCATGCCCGTGGTGTAGAGTTCCTCGGGGTAGAGCTTGATGGTGTCGGCGATGCAGACGATCGACGGCTTGGGGCAGTTCTTCGGCGAGAGGCCGAGGTCGCCGAAGCCGCGCGAGACGACCAGGCGGATGTAGCCGTCGGTCAAGTTGTTGCGGCGGCAGGACTCGCAGATGATTTCCGCGATCTCCTTGCGAGACCAAGGCATCTCGAGGCAGAGGGCCTTAGCGGACATCTCGAGACGCTCGAGGTGCTCGTCCAAGCGGAAGACGCAGCCCTGGTAGAGGCGGATGCCTTCGAAGATGCCGTCACCATAGAGGAAACCGTGGTCGAAGACCGAGATCTTGGCCTCGGCCTTGGGGTAGAACTTTCCGTCGATGTAGACTTCCATGGTGGTGAAAAGGTCAAGTTGGGGGGTGGAGGCGGGTTTTTCCAGCCCGAAAGCCCCTATTAGGGCGGTAATCTCCCGGTTTAGGCCGCTTCGCGGACGGTCAGGCGGAATTTCCCTGAATCCTCCGGGGCGATCAGGCGGACGGATTCCGCGGTGACGGTGGTGCCGAGGAGGTGACTGAGTTTGGCCGTTAGCTTGGCTTGGGCCGAGGTCAGGCTGTCGCCCTTGGCTTCAGGCAGGAGGAAGAGGTGCGCCGACCCGTCGGCTTTCTGGCGGAGTTGATAATGGGCGATGCCGCCGATTCCAGCGAAGGCCTGGTCGATCATCCGCGTGGTCAGGATACGTCCATCGGCGCCGCGCAGGGCGTCGCGCTTGCGTCCGTGCACGCGATACCCGTCCGGGGAGCGTTCGACGAAGTCGCCGATTTCGTAGCGCAGGAGGGGGAGGTAGGGATTCGTGAGGGTGGTCACGAGGAGTTCGCCAAGTCCGTCCGCTGAGGTGCTTTCGAGCATCGCGGTCTCCAGGCTGGCAAGCATCGCACTGCCGTGTTCGACGAGCAGGTGGCCGGTCTCGCTGGAGCCGTAGAGGTTGATGACCGGCACGCCGAAGACGCGCTCCATGATCGCGCGGTGGACGACGCTGGTGTATTCGTAACTCGTCAGGATGAAGCGCAGGGAAGGGAACCTTAGGCCGTGGCGTTCGCAGTGCAGTGCGAACCAGGCCCCGTGCACCGGATCGACATCGAGGAAGGTCGGCGCCCAGTCGGCGACTTCCTTGGCCATAACGGACAGTTTCTCTTCGCCGAGCGTGAAGGGAATACGCGATTGGTTTACGAAAAGGCTGTCTCCCATCGTCCGCTGTTCGAGGCTGAGCCAGCGGTTGTAGCAACTCACGCCGCTGCAGCCAGGCGTGGTGAGGACGGCCCGTTGTAGGCTGGGTCTGGTTCCGAAGAGTTCGGCGAGGAAGGGGTTGCGCACCAAGGCACGGCGTTCTTGTTCGGCCCACCAGGTCTTACCGAAGACCACGCGGACGCTGGCGCCGGAGGTGCCGGAAGTGCTTTCCTCTTCGATCAGGCCGCGAGCAAGGAGAGTCTTGAGGTCCATACCTTCAGGCAGGAAGCCTTCGGGTGAATGTTCGCGGAGCTGGCTCTTGGTAAGACGAGGCAAGTCGGTGAGGCGCAGCGAGGGGAGGGCGAGTGCGGCCTGCCAGACCGACGCGGCGTAGAAAGGAACCGCCACCGTTTGCATGATGGCCTTCTGCGGACATGCCGTGCCGTCTGGAGAAACGGCGTTGGGCATGGATGAGTGCGGCATGCGTGGAAGGAGAAGGCATATCCGCTGAAAGCAAAACGAAGCCGTCTTTAAACGGCGGATTAGTGCCATATAACGGTATTCGTCCTCGTGGGGGAACTATCATGATTGAACGAGGTCTTTTCTCTTCATAACACCCCTCATGCGATACCCCCGTCGTTCTTTCCTGCGGAAGGCTGCTGTCGCCGCCCTTGGCTTCACGATCATCCCGCGACACGTGCTGGGCCGCGGCTTCGTTCCGCCGAGCGAGACGCTGAATCACGTCATCGTCGGTTGCGGCGGTATCTCCGCGATGCACTCCGAGCCCCGTATGACCGGCAAGAACCGCATCATCGGCATCTGTGACGTCGACGCCCAGCGCATGCAGAAGAAGTTCGATCTTATCAAGCTGGCCGGAGGCGGTACGCCGATGCTAGCCGAAGACTTCCGCGAAGTGATTGCGCTGCCGGATGCCGACGTCGTTCACGTCTGCACGCCACCCCACTGGCATGGAGTCATCGCCGCCATGGCCGCCCGTCGCGGTAAGGCTGTCTGGTGCGAGAAGCCCCTGACGCGCACGATTGGTGAAGGCATCGCCCTGAGTCGCGTGGTGCAGCAGACCGGCGTCCCCTTCCGCGTGAACACCTGGTTCCGCCTCAACCGTACGAACTATTATGGCGTCGGCCCCGCCCGTGAGATCAAGCGCGTCGTCGCCAGTGGTGTCCTCGGTGGCCCGCTGACCGTCCGTCTCGCGCCCGTCGGCGGTATCGCCTGGAAGGTGAATCTTTGGACCGGTAAGCCCGATCTCAAGCCCGAGCCAATCCCTGAGCATCTCAATTGGGACATGTATTGCGGTCCCTCGGCGTTGATTCCTTATCACCCGCACCGCTGCCACGGCTCCTTCCGCGGCTATTGGAACTTCGACCAGGGCGGGCTGGGCGACATGGGCCAGCACTTCCTTGATCCGGTGCAATACTTCCTCGGCAAGGACGGCGAATCCCCCGTCACCGTCGAATGCGACGCTCCCGCCCAGGACGCCATGGCCTGTGGTGTCTGGAAGACCGTCACGATGACCTACAAGGACGGCACCCGCATCATCCTCGAATCCGAACTCGCCGAGCGTAA
>CAMDQP010000014.1 GCA_945906115.1 Opitutus sp. GAS368 | reverse complement strand
GGGCCGAGCAGGAGCGCGACGGCGAGGAGGGTTTTAGCGAGGTGGTTCATGCCAGCGGAGAAGAGTTGCGCCCCAGGTGAGACCGGCGCCGAAGGCGACGATGAGGACGAGGTTGCCGTGCTTGATCTTGCCGTCTGTCCAGGCTTCTTCAAGCGCAAGAGGAATTGAGGCCGCAGACGTGTTACCGTAGCGCTCGAGGTTCGAGGGGAAGCGGTCCAAGCCCACGTTGAGCTGGCTCGCGACGGCTTCCAGGATGCGGCTGTTCGCTTGGTGCGGGATGAACCACGCGACCTGTTCCGATTTCACGTCGCACTGGGCGAGGACGCGTTCGCAGGATTCCGCCATCACGCGCACGGCATGGCGGAAGACTTCCTTGCCGTTCATCCGCAGGAATTGCTTGCCCTCGCGCAGGGAGTCGGCGGTCGCGGGGGCCGCGGAGCCTCCGCCGACGCAATGTAGGAGCTCGGCGTTATTGCCGTCGGCGCCGAGGAGGTTGCCGAGCAGGCCGACGTTCTTCTCTGGGGTGGTCTCGAGCAGGACGGCACCAGCGCCGTCGCCGAAGAGTACGCAGGTCGTCCGGTCCGACCAGTCCACGACGCTGGAAAGTTTCTCGGAGCCGACGACGAGGGTGCGGCGATAGGCGCCCGAACGCATCATGTCCTTGGCGACCTGGAGGGCATAGACGAAGCCGGAGCAGGCGGCGGAGACGTCGAAGCAGGGGATGTCACGGCGGAGGCCGAGCTTGGCCTGAAGGAGGCAGGCCGTGGACGGGAAGGGAACGTCCGGCGTCATGGTGGCGACGATGAGCAGATCGACGTCGGCGGGGGTCAGGCCGGCGCGTTCGAGGGCCTTGGCGGCGGCCTGCGCGCCCATGTCTGAAGGGTTCTCGCCTGGAGCGGCGATGCGGCGTTCGGCGATGCCGGAGCGGGTCTTGATCCACTCGTCGGAAGTGTCCACCATCTTGGACAGTTCGGCATTGGTGAGCTTGCGTTCTGGAGTGTGGACCCCGATGGCCCGAATGAAGACTGAAAGCTCAGCGCTGCTCATCGATGCGTGAGAAAAGACCCCTTGGGCGGGGAAGGGAACACTAAAACCTCAGGCCTCCTCCGGGGTGGAGGAAATCACCGCATTAGCCTCGGCCAGCGAGGTCAGCATGCGGTGGCCGGCACCGTGACCAAGGGCTTCTAGGCCCAGGCGGATGGCGCTGGCGATGCTCTGACGGTTACTCGAGCCGTGGGCCTTCATGACGAGTCCGGTGAGGCCGAGTAACGGCGCTCCGCCGTAACGTTCTGGCTTCAGCTTACCTTTGAGGTCGCGCAGGAGGGGGAACATGGCGATACCCCCGGCCAGGTAGACTGGATTACTCTTCACTTTACTGCCGACCATGTCGCGGACCATGTAAACGAGCCCTTCAAGGGTCTTGAGGATCACGTTGCCCGTGAAGCCGTCGGTCACGACGACATCGCAAGCGTCGCCAAAGACGTCGAAGCCTTCGACGGGGCCGACGTAATTGATGCGATCTCCCATGGCCTTCAGGAGGGAGTGGGTGCGATTGATGCGCGGGCCACCTTTGCCTTCTTCGGTGCCGACCGAGAGGAGGCCGACGCGCGGGTTGACGATGCCGAGGGCGCTTTGGGCGTAGATGGAGCCAAGGACGGCGTTATGCAGCATCTGGGCAGGCGTGGCCTCGGGGTTAGCGCCCACGTCGAGCAGGATGAAATGGCCTTCGCGTCGCGGCATGATGGCGGCGAGGGCGGGGCGTTCGGCGCCTTCCATCGGGCGGACTTTGATGGTGCCCGCGGCGACGAGGGCCTTGGTGTTACCGGTCGAGATGACGACGTCGACTTCGCCGGCTTTGAGCATCTCAAGGGCGACCACCATCGACGAATCGCGCTTCGACTTGAGCACGGCCATCGGGGCATCATCAGGCGCCACGATGCTGGCGGCGTGGCGGAAGCTGACGCGGCTGTTCTTTAGCGCACGATGCTCGATCGCGAGCATGCGCAAATTGTCTTCATGACCGACGAGCACCAGGCTGTCTTCCGGTCCGATGATCCCTTCCTTTAAAGCGACGGCGGCGGCGGCCACGGCTTCCGAAGGCCCCATATCGCCACCCATGCAATCCAGGGCGATACGATGACCTTTCTTCGGAGGGACGTCGCTCATGGGGTCGGGCTGAGCCCGGGGAGGAGCTTAAGCTCCGGTGTCCAGCACCTGACGGCCGCGGTACTTGCCCGAGGTGGGGTCGACGCGGTGGGAGCGGCGGAGAGCGCCGGATTCGCCGTCTTTGACGAGTTTCGGGGCGCGGAACTGGTTGGCGGCACGACGGAGTCGGCTGCGGCGTTTGGACTGTTTACGTTTCGGATTGGCCATGGTTCTACGCTGGGATGAGGGTCGGTTCTACCCCTCCCGCCCCCTCGGTCAAGCCCCCTTTCCATTCCCTTGCGATTGTGGGCGGGTTTGTTTGGCTGGCCTGATGCCTGGCCATCCCGCCCTTTTCCTCGATCGAGACGGTAACCTGATCCGCGACCACCACCATACCTGCCGGGAGGAGCAGATTGAGCTGATTCCGGAGGTGAAGCCCGCCTTGGAGGCCTGCCTGCGCGCCGGCTACCGCCTCTTCGTGCTGACCAACCAGAGCGGTATCAACCGGGGCATCTTCACCTGGGCGCAATACGAGGCGTGCAACCGCCGCATGCTCGAATTACTCGCGTTGCCGGCTCCTGGTATCTTGGAGATTAAGGCGGCGCCGGAGCGCCCCGACGAACCTTCCCTTTACCGTAAGCCGAGTCCTCGTTTCATCTTGGAGAAAATTGCCGAACAGGGACTCGATCCGGCGCGCTGTTGGATGACGGGCGATCGCGTCTCGGATTGGGAAGCCGGGCTCAACGCGGGCATCCGCTCGTGCGCCATGCGCAGCGGCGCAGCCAAGTCCGAGGAACTTCTGGAGGCGGCCCGCCGTGGTTTTGCGGTGCACGACGATTTTCCCGCTTTCGTGCGCGCGGAGCTGAAGCTGGACTTCTAGGCCAACAAAAAGGACGAACCAAGCGGTTCGTCCTTTGATCGCCTGAGCGAGCGGATTAGGCCTTCGGCTTTTCCTTATCGCAGGGGCACTTGCCGTCCTTCTTCTCTTCGTCGCCAGCAACAACAGCCTTGGGCTTTTCCTTGTCGGACGGGCAACCGTCGCACTTCTTCTTTTCTTCGTCGCCAGCGACGATGGCCTTGGGCTTTTCCTTTTCGCAAGGGCAGCTGGGGCACTTGCCGTCGCCCTTCTTTTCTTCGGCGCTGACAAAGGCTGCGGAGAGGGCGAGGATGCCGACGGTGAGGGTCAGGAGTTTGAGGAACTTGGTGTTCATGGTGGACTGGGATGGTTGGCGTTTTCCGAACCAAGTCAATCGGCCGGAGGTTATTCCGGTCAGTGAGTTTACCCTACTGGCCGATCGCGTTGCGGATGCCAATCAGTCCGTCCAATGAATTCGTTAAACCACTGCCAGGCAACAAGTTGCTGCCGCTATTGACCTGATAGACGTGCCTATTTTTAACGCAGCTCAGGTCCCGGACTCCTGGTATCCGTGCCATTTCAAGGGCTTTTTCTGGACTGGTCGTGATGGGGCTGTCTGTGCCGGAATTCTGAATCCAGAGCACGGCGTCCGGCTTCGCAGCGACAAGGAGCTCCCAGTCGAACTTAATCCAGGCGCCGCGCGTCAACGCAGAATTCAATCCGGCGGCCGCCAACGGTTCGGCGAGATAACTATCTGGGCCGGCCATGACTCCGTCCCAGATGACGATGATTTTTCGCGTGGTCATCACGGGCCGCTTGGCGAGGGGCGCGGCAATCTTCTTCGCGGCATCGGCGCGGCTGGTTGCTTCGCCGAGGAGAAGGATGTCCTTGCTGACGGAGTCACGTGACTCCGGGTTCAGGACGAGCGTTCGCAGTCCGGCCTTCGCGCATTTCTCCGCCCAGAGCGGATTGGCCATGCGCGGGAGGATGACGAGGTCGGGCTTCGTCCCGAGCAGTCGTTCGAGGTCGGGCAGGAAAACATCGGCGTCGCGCGCGGCCGGATGATCCTTCGGTAGCGGGCACCAGCGTGTGGCCATGACAATCTCAGCGGAGCAGCCGAGGTCGATTAAGGTCTGGGTCGCGCCCGGGCTGTAACTGGCGATGCGCTGCCCGCCGGCGCTCAGCGTCAGGCAGGTCGCGAGCCAGAGGAATAGCGTGCGCATCAGGCCGAAAGCAGGCGCGCGAGGCGCATCGCCGAATCAAAGCTGCCGCGGTCCGCCTTATCTTGGCCGGCAATCTCGTAGGCGGTGCCGTGGTCGGGGCTCGTGCGCACGTGCTTCAGTCCAAGACTTAGGTTGGCCGAGGTCGAGAAGTCGACGGCCTTCAGCGGCGCGAGACCTTGGTCGTGGTAGATGGCGGCGACGGCGTCGAATTCACCCTGAAGATGACGGTGGAAGACCGTGTCCCCCGGCAGCGGGCCGACGACCTCGTGGCCTTCAGCGCGTAAGGCTTCGACGGCCGGCCTGATAATGGCGTCGTCTTCCTTCCCGAGTAGGCCGCCTTCGCCAGCGTGCGGGTTCAGTCCGCAGACGGCGATACGCGGTCGGCGGTCACCGAGTTTCCCGCGGAGCGAGATAAGCGCGAGGACCGTGCGACGGATGTCCGCGCCGGTGATGGCTTGTGATACCCCGGAGAGCGGGATGTGCCAGGTGACGAGTCCGACGGTCATCTTACCCCCGGCGAAGGCCATCACGGGGTCGCCGCTCCAGCGCGACGCGAAGAACTCCGTCTGGCCAGGAAAGACGTAACCCACGCCGGCGAGGCCTTTCTTGTTCACGGGGCCGGTGACGACGGCGGCGAAACGCGCACCGGAGGCGCCGCGGGCCGCCATCTCCATCGCTTCAATCGCGATGAGCTGTCCAGCGTCGTCGGGTTTGCCGGGACGGGTGACGAAATCCTTCGGCCCGACGGCGATGCCTTGGCCGAGCCGCGCGATCCAATCGGCCGGGCCGATGGGCACGACGGAGGAAGCCTGTTCGGGGTGCGCTTTCAGCCAGCTGGCGAGGAGTTCCGGGCCGATGCCGGCCGGATCTCCGCAGGTGACGGCGATGGGCAGGGCGCTCATTCGGGTGAGACGAAGCGGCCGCGCTTGCCGCCGAGGAAGAACTCCAGGAAGGCGCGCGCCTCCATGGTTTGGTAGCCGCCTTCGTTGAGGGCCGTCTGCGCGAGCGTGGCGCAGGCTCCTCGCGTGGCGTAGACTGCATGGTAGGCCTTCTTGATCTCTGCGACGGCTGGGGCTGGCACGGCGCGTCGGCGGAGGCCGATGAGATTGAGACCAGAGATCAGGTTGCGCCCGTGGGCCAGTGCGTTCGGCGGGACGTCCTCCGTGATGACGGCGTTGCCCGAGACGAGCGCGCCTCCGCCGATGCGGCAAAATTGGTGCACCGCCACGCCGCCGCTGATGAAGGCCTTATCTCCGACGGATACATGGCCGCCGAGCATACAGCCGTTGGCAAGAATGACATCGTCGCCGACCACGCAATCGTGGGCGACATGGCTGCCGGCCATCAGGAGGCCGTCCGTGCCGATGAGGGTGCGTTCACCCGCCTTGGTGGCGCGGTGAATCGTGACGTGTTCGCGGATGACCGTGCGGTCGCCGACGTGCGTGCCAGAGTCCGTGGCGGGGTCGAAGGAAAGATCCTGCGGATCGCCGCCGACGACGGCGAAGTGGTCGACGCGTACGCCGGCACCGAGTTCAGTCCGTGCCTTCACGATGGCATGGGCCGCGATGCGGCAGCCGGGCCCGAGCGTCGCGCCGGCTTCGACGATCGCGAACGGACCGACCTCGACGTCGGGGGCGAGTCGGGCGGAAGGGTGGACCTGGGCGGAAGGGTGAATCACTTCGGAGGGTTGGCACCGCCGAACAGTTCGAGTTGGGCGGCTTTGACCATATCGTAGACGCGGAGCAGGCGGAGCAACTGCAACGTGTCGGATTTGGCGTAGCTCTGGTTCGATTCGACCACTTGGACGAGGTTCTCGAGGATCGTCCGGAAGGTCAGCACATGGTCGACGCCGCTTTCGCGGAGCAGGGTGATGCTTTCGGAGCGCTGCGGTTCCGTGGCCGGGATGCCTGGCAGCACGAGGATCTTCGCCATGGGCTGGCCCTCGGACGATGTCAGATCGGCGAAGGCCTCCTTCGCGGCCTTGACGGCTTCCTCGCGGACGAACTCGAGTAAGTCACCCTTCTTGATCATCGTCGGGGTGATGGCCTTGGTCGTATGCCAAGCTTTCACTGCGACGACGGCGGCCCCGATTTTCGGCAGGTCCGAGCTGAAAAGTTGGAAGGGGGCTTCGGCTCCGCGGAGCGGCGACGGATTGATCACCAGGAGGTCGCCTTCTTCATCGGCGCGTTTCCTGCGGGATTGGACGGCGTACTTGCGCGACTGCCGCACGAAGAAGCCGTTCATCTCGAAATACTCGCGGACCAGACTGTCGTCGAAACCCGCCATTGACCCTAGGATGCGGGCGAGGGGGCGGTTTGGTCAACCCGCGATAAAAGACCTCAAAGGGCGAAGCCGGCCGGAGCGATCGCCACGGTGAATTCACCCTTAAGCGAGCCTGCCTTCAGCGCGGGCACGAGTTCCGACAGGGCGGACGTGCGGATCGTCTCATGTAGCTTGGTGAGTTCGCGGCCGACGCAGACGACCCGATCGGGGCCGAGAATCTCCAGCATCTCGTCTAGGAAGTCGCTGATGCGATGGCAGGATTCGTGGAGCACAACGGTCTCATCGGCCTCCTTAAGGCCTTCGAGGAAGCGTCGGCGGGCCGCGGATTTCGGCGGCAGGAAGCCGACGAAGCGGAACGCGTTGGTTGGAAGTCCGGAGGCGGAGAGTAGGGCCACGATCGCGCACGGTCCAGGCAAGGGGGTAACGGTCAGGCCGCGTCGGCGGCATTCGCGGGTGACGCGGAAGCCAGGGTCGCTGATACCTGGTGTGCCCGCATCGGTGATGAGCGCGATCTTCGCGCCGCCCGCGATTTTATCGGCGATCAGGACGGCGGCGTCCTTCTCGTTGTGCTCATGGTACGCGAGCATCGGCTTGGAGATCGCGAGGTGGCGAAGCAGGCCGCCGGTCACGCGGGTGTCTTCGCAGGCGACCAGGTCGCACGCCGCGATGGCCTCGCGGGCGCGGTCGGTGATATCGCCGAGGTTACCCAACGGCGTAGCCACGACCCAGAGCCGTCCGGCCGGTCCCTGCGGACGGCCAGCGGCACCTGCGTCAGCGGGCGACATCAGCGTCGGTAGCCGGAACCCGGCGTCGATACGCCCGGGATGCCGCCCTGCCAGCCGGTGGGCTGGGACAGTGGGAGCATAGAGTCGGCCGGCTTCTCGACGGTCTCACAACCCGCTAGGCCCAGAAGGCAGGCGAACAGGGCGAAGGCAAAGAGCGTGCGGCCGAACATCAGTTGAGCGTGATCTTAGTGGAGGGAGCGAGAGACACCGAGCTGGCCTTGGAGATGGCGCGGATGTCGAGTTCCTTGTCCGGCTGGAGCTGACCGAAGGAGAGGACTCCCTTGACAATCGAGATTTGCACCTTGCCGACCTTCTTGCCGGCGATCTTCACGTCAAAGATGTCCTTGGCCTTGATGCCATTGGCTTCGCCGACCGAGAAGGCGACGATGCCGGAGTCGGCGTCGAGAGCGAGAATGTTGGTCAGGATGTTTTCGATCGGCGCATCGACGACGACGGCCGGGGCAGCATCACCCGGCTTGGCGGGCTCGCCGAGAGGGTCGCTGGCGAAGCCAAAGGGGGACGGGTTGTTGTCCATCGCGCGGGAGACCTTGGTGTGGAGGCCGCGGTATTTGCCGATGATGAGTTCGGCTTTCTGTTCGGCGTTGGTGGCCTTGGTTTCGATTTCAGCGAGTTGTTCTTTGGTGAACATGCCGGCGGCCTTTTCAGTGGCCTTCACGAGTTCTTCCTTGGCGCTGGCGAGGGCGGCTTCGGCGCCATCCTTCTTGCTGTTGGAGTCGGTCAGCTGGGCGGCAAGTTCGTCGCGCTTGCGGGTGAGTTCGGCGCGTTCGCCTTCAAGCGTGGTGTTCGCGGCGGTGAGGCCTTCGATCTTCGTCTTCTTGTCGGCGACGTCGGCGATCAGGTCGTTCTTGGCGAGTTCGAGGTCGTTGATGGTCTTGCGCTTGGTGGTAAGGAGGGGGCCAACGGTGAAGAGCGAAGTCATGCGGGCGTCATATTCCTTGCCGGCCTTCACTTCCGGATCCGTCACGGCCCAGGCGGTGTTCGTGAGGGCGACGTCCATCTTGCCTTTCAGCAGGAAGGCAAAGACGGCAGCGGCGCCGGCGGCGACGACGGTCAGGACGCGGAGGAAGGTGTTGAGCTTCTTGTTCATGGGGTAGGGGAATTGGGGTTAAGAATGATTGAAGAGGGTCTTCCCGGGATCAGGAGATTCCTGACGGGAAATGGCACCGGGGTTGGACGAAATGTGCAGAAGTACTTTAAACACCAATTCTTCCTGCCCCTCAAGTGCAATTTCCTCGCAAACCTGCGAGACGGAGAGCCATTTGCCCTTGGACTTGGCCAAGGTGGCGATGGCGGCGGCCCGGACTTTGAGCGTCTCGGAGGCGGCCTTCTTGCCAGCTTCGACGCCAGGCTGGTGGTAGGCGTTGATGCCGAGCAGGTTGGCGTATAGACCGACGGCTCGCTCGAAGAGCGCGATGAGCATACCCACGGAGCGGGCATCCACCTGATTGATGGTAATAGTAATATTAGCACGGCCGCTGCCGGAGAGGGCTTCGCGGGTGCCGAGCAGGAAGGCCTGGAGGTAGTCGCCGGAGGTCACGCCGGGCTCCACCTCGAGGGAACTGCCTTCGCGGTCCTTGAGGACTTCGATGAAGACGGCGAAAAAGTTATTCACACCGTCGCGGAGCTGCTGCACGTAGGCATGCTGGTCGGTCGAACCTTTGTTGCCGTACACGGTGAGTCCCTGCAGGACCTTGCGGCCTTGGAGGTCGAGTTCCTTGCCGATCGATTCCATGACGAGCTGCTGGAGGTAGCGGGAAAAGAGCAGGAGGCGGTCCTTGTAAGGGAGCACAACCATGGCCTTGGTGCCGCGGCCTTCGGTGAGGTGATGCCAAGCCAGCGCGAGCGCGGCGGCAGGATTCTTCTGCGCATCAGGCACGCGGGTCAGCGCATCCATCGCGCGGGCGCCGTCGAGGAGTCCGCGGATATCAATGCCTTGCAATGCGGCGGGCAGCAGGCCGACCGGACCGATCTCGCTCGTGCGGCCGCCAACCCAATCCCACATCGGGAAACGGGCGAGACACTTCTCCGCGACGGCGACCTTATCGAGCTGGCTGCCTTCACCCGTGACGGCGACGGCGTGGGCGGCGAAGTCGAGGCCGGCTTGCTTCCAGCGGAGCGCGGCTTCGAGCTGGCCGTTACGCGGCTCCGGCGTGCTGCCGGACTTGGAGGTCACAATCGCAAGCGTGGTGCCGAGGCGCGTGTCCAGCGTGTCGAACACGCGGTCGATGCCGTCGGGGTCGGTGTTGTCGATGAAATGGACGCGGAGCTTGTCCGCCTTGCCGCCGAGTGCGTCGGCGACGAACTGCGGGCCAAGGGCTGAGCCGCCGATGCCAAGGCAGAGGAGGTCGGTGAACTTGCCGGCGGAGCCCTTGACCTGACCGGCGTGGACCTGTGCGGCGAAACCGGCGATAGCGTCGATGGCGGCTTTTACTTCAGCGGCAATCTTCGCATCAGGCGCGAGTTCGGGCGCACGCAGCCAGTAGTGGCCGACCATGCGCTTCTCATCGGGGTTGGCGACGGCACCCTTCTCGAGCGCCGCCATGTCGGCGAACGCTTGGGCCATGACTGGGGCCATCTTCTCGGCGAAACCGGCGGGCGCTGGCGCGCGGCTGAAGTCGAGCGCGATGCCGAGTTCGGGGAAGTTCAGAAGCTGCTTTCGGAAGAGGTCGAAGGAGTTGGCCACGATAGGGGAGTCTTCCCCGCCACAACCCTGCTTGGCAACAAAAAGGGCGGTCCGCCGAGGCGTCCGCCCTTTCATTTCCGCTCAGGTGAAGACCTCAGTCGCCGTCGGTGATGGCACCTTCGGAGGCCGAGGACACGAGCTTGGCGTATTTGGCGAGAGTGCCACGCTTCTCCTTGCAGGGGGAGGCCTTCCAGGACTTCAGGCGATCCGCAATCTCCGCGGCCGGCACGTCCAGGTTAAGCTCGTTCTTCTGCGAGTCGATGGTGATGGTGTCGCCGTTCTTCACGACCGCCAGCACACCGCCGACGGCGGCCTCAGGGGTGATGTGGCCGACCACGAAGCCGTGGGAGCCGCCGGAGAAACGTCCATCGGTGATGAGGGCGACAGTCTTGCCAAGGCCCTTACCCATGACGGCGCTGGTGGGTCCGAGCATCTCGCGCATGCCCGGTCCGCCCTTGGGACCTTCGTTGCGGATGACAATCACGTGGCCGTCTTTGACCTCGCCGTCGAGGATGCCGCGGAGCGAGGCTTCTTCGGATTCGTAGACGATGGCTTTGCCGGTGAAGGCGTTGCCTTCCTTGCCGGAGATTTTGGCGACGGAGCCGTCGGGCGCGAGGTTGCCACGCAGGATGCGCAGGTGGCTATCGGCCTTGATTGGATTGGAGAAGGGGCGGACGACGTCCTGGTCGGCGGCGTAGCTACCGACGTTCGCGAGGTTCTCGGCGACGGTCTTGCCGGTGACGGTCAGGCAATGGCCGTGCAGGAGGCCCTTATCGAGGAGCATCTTAAGGAGCGGCTGGAGGCCGCCGATGCGGACGAAATGGGCCATGTTGTACTTGCCGCTCGGCTTGAGGTCGGCGAGCACTGGCACGCGGCGGCCGACGCGCTCAAAATCCTCAAGAGTGAGTTTGATGTCTGCGGAATGAGCCATCGCGATGAGGTGGAGCACGGCGTTCGTCGAACCGCCGAGGGCGATGACGACGGTGATGGCATTCTCAAAGGCTTCCTTCGAAAGGATGTCCGAAGGGCGGATGTTGCGCTTGATCAGTTCCAGCACGGCCTTGCCCGCGCGCTCACAGTCGGCCAGCTTGGCCTTAGAGTTGGCGAGCTGCGCGGAGCTGTCCGGTAGGCTGAGGCCCAGCGCTTCAATCGCTGAGGCCATGGTGTTGGCGGTATACATGCCGCCGCAGGAGCCTTCGCCGGGGATGGAACAGACTTCGATCTCCTTGAGCTCGGTGTCGCCGATTTGCTTGCCAGCGTGTTTGCCGACGGCTTCGAAGACCGTGACGATATCGGCCGACTCGCCGCGGTGCAGGCCGGGGACGATGGTGCCGCCGTAGACGAAGACGGAAGGGCGGTTGAGGCGTGCCATGGCGATGGCGCAGCCGGGCATATTTTTGTCGCAGCCGCCGATGGCGACGAGGCCGTCGAAGCCTTCGGCGCCGGTCACCGCTTCAATCGAGTCCGCGATGATCTCGCGCGAGACGAGCGAGTAGCGCATGCCCGGGGTGCCCATCGAGATACCATCCGAGACGGTGATGGTGCAGAAGATGACCGCCTTGCCGCCGGCCGCGTCGGCGCCCTTGACAGCTTCGTCCGCCAGCCGGTTGATGTGCATGTTGCAGGGGGTGACCATCGACCAGGTCGAGGCGACGCCCACGACGGGCTTGGCGAAGTCGGCATCGGTAAAGCCCACCGCCCGGAGCATGGCTCGGCTGGGGGCGCGGTCGGGGCCGTCTACGACGATGGCGGAATGTTGGCGGCAGTGGTTGGCGTCGGTCATGTTGGGTGTGAAAAGTCTGCGGTTGTCAGTCAGTGAGCGCCCCCTAATAAGGGGGCAGGGAGCGGACACTGAACCGCCCCGTCGCTCCCGACAATCCGATTTAAGCCTCCCCGTCCCGTGGAATTCAACCTCAAGAAAATCATCAAGGCCCTCCTGTTCTCGACCTCCGAGGCGGTGTCCATCAAGGACATCCAGAAGGTCGTGCAGCGCTACCACGCCCAGGCGGCCGCCGAGCGCCAGCCCGACCTGCTCGAAGCAGCCGGCGAGCCCACAATCGTGCCCGCGGCTCCGCCCGTCCAAGAAGTAATCCAGGATATCATCGATCAGGTTCCTACTTTGCTCACGGCCACCCAGATTCGCGAAGCGGTCGACGCGCTCGAGGCCGAGATGCGCGACGCCAACGACGCTTGCCGCATCTTGCAGGGCCCCGAAGGTTTCCGCTTCGTGATTTCGCCGGCCTATGCCGATTGGGTCCGCCTCCTCCGTGGCGAGCCGCGCCCGCAGCGCCTCAGCCCCGCTTCACTCGAGACGCTTTCGATCGTCGCCTATCGCCAGCCGGTCACCCGTTCCGAGATGGAAGCCATCCGCGGTGTCTCCGTCGATAGCGCCTTGAACCGTCTGCTCGATCTCGAACTCGTCGCCGTCACCGGCCGCGCCGATCTGCCCGGGCGTCCAATTCAGTACGGCACGACCGACAAGTTCCTCGATTTCACTGGCCTGCGTTCGCTCGGCGAACTGCCGGCCTCCGACGTCCTGTCTCCCGCCCAGATCTCCGAATGGATTACTCGCGCGACCACCCCGGTCGCGGTCGGTGATTCCGAAGTCGGCCTGCCGCTCGAAGACCAGTCCTCCGCCGCGATTGCGACGGAGGCCCCGCCCGAAGACGAGAAGCCTGCCGAATGAGCCTCGAAGAGCACCGCCGTGAGGTCGATCGTATCGACCGCGAGATTCTCAAGCTGCTCGGTGAGCGCTTGCAGGTGGCCCGTGCTATCGGCGAAGCCAAACTGAAGTCCGGTGCGCCGGTCTACGCACCGCAGCGCGAAGAACAGCTGCTCCGCTCTATCACCGAAGCCGCGCCGGCGATTCCGGCTTCTGGACTCCGCGCGGTCTACCGCGAAATCATCTCCCTTTCCATCGGCGCCCAGATGGCCAATCCCGTCGCCTACCTCGGGCCGGAAGGCTCCTTCACCCAGCAGGCTCAGATTCGCGCCTTCGGCACGAGCGTGCCGTCGCTCCCCCTCCGCGCCATCGGCGATATCTTCGCCGCGGTCGAATCCGGCGAAGCCTCCTACGGCGTCGTACCGGTCGAGAACTCCACCGAAGGCGTCGTCAGCCACTCGCTCGACCTACTTGCGGAATCTGATCTCAAGGTCGTGGCCCAGGTCACCCTCTCCGTTGAGCAATGCCTCGTCGGCCAAGGCCCCCTCGATCAGGTGAAGAAGGTCCTCTCGAAGGATATCGCCCTTGCGCAGTGCCGCGGCTGGCTCTCCCGTCATGTCCCGGGCGCCGCGCTCGTCGAGACGGACAGCACCGCCGCCGCCGTGGAAATCATCGCCCGCGATCCGCAAGGTCAGGCCGCCGTCGCCTCCGCCACCGCCGCCGAATCGCGCGGCGTCCCCATCCTCGCCCGCGGCATCCAGGATCGCCGCGACAATGCCACGCGCTTCTTCGTCATCGCGAAGACGGCCAACACCGTCGGTGCCACGGACGAGGTCACGAGCGTGGTGCTCACGCTCAAGCATGAGCCGGGCGCCCTGCAAGGCGCACTGGCCGCTTTCTCCGACCGCGGCATCAACTTGATCCGCATTGAGTCCCGCCCGAGCCATCGTCGCGCTTGGGAGTATCTCTTCTTCATCGATTTCCCGGGTCACTGGGACACCGCGGCCGTGCAGGCCGCCGTCACCGAACTCAAGGGTCGCTGCGAAGTGGTGAAGTGGCTGGGCAGCTATCCTCAATCCGCCGGATGAGCCGCCGCTCCCTCGGGGGTGTGATGCTAGCCGTCCTCGGCGTGGCCGTGCTTTGGTCGGGCTATTCCTGGTGGCGCGCCTGGTCCGCTCCGCTCGTTCCCGTGGTCTTCCGCCCGTCCTTCTCCGTTGAAGGCATCTCTTCCGGTACGCCGGTCCGCGTGCAAGGCGTCACGGTGGGGCAGGTGACTTCCATCGGCCTCGACGCCGATGCCGAAGGCCGCCTCCGTCCGGCTGTCCGACTGATCCTCGATCCGGCGACCCTGGAAGACCGCGGCTTCGCTGACCGTCTGCGCGGCGACCGCTTACGGACCGAAGTCGCCAAGGGCCTCCGCGCCCGTCTTGTGGCGGTGAGCCCTGCTTCCGGCATGCTGCAGGTCGAACTCATCTGGGATACGTCCGCGCCGGCTTCAACCGAGTCCTTGGGCGCCGATGAGATTCCACCGCTCAGCAGTCATTTCCAGAGTAAGATTGCCAATTACGTCCAGCAGCTGCAGGACCTCGCCGAAAAAGACCTAGTCGGCATTGCGGTGGAGCTGGAGCGTGACCTCGACCGTTTTCACGATGCGACCGACCCCGAGCGAGCCACCCGCTTCTCGGCGATGATCGTCCGGCGTACCGGTGCGGTTCTCGAAGCCACCGGCGACGGCAAGCTGGACGCGCAGAGCGCTCAGCTGATCGCAGCCTGCGCCCGCCTTCGCGAAACGGTTGAACAGGCCGATCGTAAGATGGACGACGAGACGCTGGCTCTCCTGCAGGTGAGCCTCGCCGACGCGGGCGCGGCTCTGGCCTCCTTTTCTGCCTCCTTGGAAGGTTCGCAGGCCCACTTGAACGCGGCTTCGACGGAATTCTCCGAGCTCTTCCGCGCGGTCTCCGCCGCCGCCCGGACGTGGTCCAAGAAGGCGGCTGGCCTGACCACGGAGCCCCGCCCCCGCTGAGGGAACAGGCTTGCGGCGGACCCTCGGAGCGGGGATAGGTGTGGGCTCTTACCAGCCATGGCCGACCCGACCGACAAGATGGAATCCATCATCAACCTGTGCAAACGCCGCGGGTTTGTCTTCCCCTCCTCCGATATCTACGGCGGCTTCAACGGCTTCTTCGATTACGGCCCCCTCGGCGTCGAGCTGAAGAATAACATTAAGCAGGCCTGGTGGCAGGACTTCGTCCACCGCCGTGACGACATCGTCGGCCTCGACTCCTCGATTATCCACCACCCGACGACTTGGAAGGCCTCGGGACACATCGACAATTTCACCGACCCGCTCGTCGACTGCAAGGAGTCGAAGATGCGTTACCGCGCCGACCAGCTGTTCTTCGCCCCGGTGCGCGTCGCCGGTGAAATCATCGGTTACGTTTCCGTCCTCGAAGACGACGGCATGCAAGCCAAGGCCGAGGAGATGGCCAATGACCTGAAGCGCAAGCTCGCCAAGCAGGGCGCGCTCGAGCCGGTGGTGCTCAAAGATTACACCGAGTCCACGGCCGAGGAGCATGCGCTCATCCCTTCGCCCGCTACCGGTAAGCCGGGTTCGCTCACGCCGCCCCGCTCGTTCAACATGATGTTCCAGACTTACGTCGGCGCCATGCAGGACGCGTCGGCTACCGCCTATCTCCGTCCGGAGACCGCGCAGGGTATCTTCATCAATTTTAAGAACGTCGTCGACACGGGCCGCGTGAAGCTGCCCTTCGGCATCGCCCAAATCGGCAAGGCGTTCCGCAACGAAATCAATCCGCGCAACTTTATCTTCCGCTCCCGTGAGTTCGAGCAGATGGAGATCGAATACTTCATCTCGCCGGCCTCCGACTGGGCGACCGCCCATAAGGATTGGATCGAAGGCTGCCTAGCCTGGTTCGAATCCATCGGAATCCCGCGTGCCAAGCTCTCCCTCTACCCGCACCCGACCGAGAAGCTTGCCCACTATTCGAAGGGCACCACGGACATCATGTTCGAGTTCCCCTTCGGTGTGCAGGAGCTTCAGGGCGTCGCCGCCCGCGGCGACTTCGACCTGACCCAGCACAGCAACGTCTCGGGTCAGAGGCTCGATTGGTTCGACGAAGTGGCCAAGGCCCGCTACATCCCGCACGTCATCGAGCCTTCTGTCGGCGTCGACCGCGTCTTCCTGGCCCTTCTCACTACGGCCTATCATGAAGATGAAATTGAAGGCGAGAAGCGCATCGTTCTCCGGCTGCCGGCCCGCATCGCCCCCTTTAAGGCCGCGATTTTCCCCCTCGTGAAGAACAAGCCCGAGCTCGTCGAGCGCGCCGAGGCCCTCTACCGCCGCCTGAAGAAGCGCCACAACGTTTTCTATGACGCCGCCGGAGCCATTGGTCGCCGCTACCGTCGCCAAGACGAGATCGGTACGCCTTTCGGCATCACGATTGACTTCGAAACGATCGAGAAGGGCGCCGGCGTCACGGTCCGCGACCGCGATACGCTAGAGCAGGTACGCATGACCGAAGACGAGGTCGTCCGCTTCCTCGACGATAAGGTCAACGG
The DNA here is from genome assembly GCA_945906115.1 of Opitutus sp. GAS368. Lineage (GTDB taxonomy): Bacteria > Verrucomicrobiota > Verrucomicrobiia > Opitutales > UBA953 > UBA953. Next base: position 2,456 of record CAMDQP010000014.1, on the reverse strand, counting down.
CTGACCTTAGCCGGGGTGCCCGCGAGTTCTTCCGCCAGCTTGGCGATGCGTCGCTTCCCGCAGAGGGAGGCGGCGATCGTCAGGTTGCGCAGGCCTTGCGGTAGGTGCGCGAGGTATTCCGGACGGCCCTTCTTATGGCCGAGGAAGCCGTAGGCGCCGCAGGCCTGCAGCAGGCGCTGCGTTGCCGCGATGTGAAAGAGGTAGGAGAACTCATCGCTGGAACCCTTCCAGTCGGAGACTTCGCGCGCATGGTCCTCGATCTCGATCCGCCAAAGGTCCATGTCGTTGCGGGTAAGGTAAGGGTCGAAGGCGAGCGAGGCGAAGTCGTAGAACATGCAGCCGTGGCGCAGGCCCTGTAGGTCAATGAGCCAGGCGGAATCATCTCGCACCATGATGTTCTGCGACTGGAAGTCGCGATGGATCGTGACGATGGGCTGGCCCATGAGTTCTTTGGCGAGCGAGGCCATCTCATCGGCGATGGCCCGGTCGGGCTTGCGGCCTCCGAGCGCGTTGTCCTGGAAATATTGGCGCTCCCATTGGTAGAGGTTTGGACCAAACGCCTCCATCAGCGTGATGCCCGAGCCGGCGAAGGCGTCGACGCCGAGGCGATGGATGCCGGCGACCTGTTCGAGGGCCGAGGCGACGGGCGCCCACGGGAATTCGGGACCCTGGGCGAGGGACCAGAGGTCGGCGTCACCGAGGTCTTCAAGGATGAGCACGCCGGTGGCCTTGTCTTCGGTGAGCACCTGCGGGACTTGGACGCCAATCTTGTCGCGCAGTACGCCCGCGATGGCGCCATAAAGCTGATTCTCAGCGCGCGAGTCATCGTAGACGCACAGCACGGCGGACTCGCCAGAGGCGTTGCGTATGCGGTGGAACTTGCGGCCGGAGCCGCCCTTAAGGACCTCACCGCCCGCGGCGAGCTGGTAGCCGTGTGCCTTGGCGGCGTCGGCCGGGGAGATGGCCCCGCGCACGGGCTTTTCGTGCTCGGCCTTCACGGCTTGATATTCCTCGACGGTACCGAGGTCGTGCCAGGTTGCGGCAGCGTCGAGGAAGCCTTGGATGCTGTTGGGTTCGGCTTGAAGTCGGCGGAGGAAATGCTCGACCAGCGATTCAATCGACGCGGGCACGCCTTGGACGAAGGCCTTGGTAACGACACAGATACCGGTGTACTGGTAGGAAGGGTCGGCCTTGCCGAGGCGGTCGCGCATATCGGTCACGAAACCTTCGTCGGTGATCCGGACGTTACGATTCGGGCCTTGTTCGCGGACGACGAGCGTCGCGGCGCCACCGTTGGCGAGGTGGTGCGCGTAGGCTGCGGCGATGTCGCAGCCGGAGAGGATATCGCCGTTCCAGATGATGAGGTCCTTGTCGTCTTCGCCGAGCAGGCCGGCGATGTTCGCGAGGCCGCCGCCGGTCTCGAGCAGCACGGGCTCATGCACGAGCTTCACTTCGGCGTCGCCGAAGCGACCGGAAGGGAAGGCGAGCGTCCAGGCTTCCGGGCAGTGGTGCGTGTTGATGATGAAACGGCGCGTGCCCGCGGCATGGAGTTTGTCCATCGCTTGGGCGATCATCGGCCGTCCGCTGATCGGTAGCAGGGGCTTGGGGCAGTTTTCAGTGAGCGGACGCAGGCGCGTGCCGAGGCCGGCTCCGAGGAGAAAGGCGGTGCGAGGGAAATCAGACATGAGAAGATTGGGTGCAGGCCGGGCAGATACCGTAGATCTCCATGATATGAGTCAGTTCGGCATAGCCTTTGGTGCGGGCGGCGGCTTCGAGGCGAGAGGTGTCGCAACCGGGCAGTCGGTCGATTCGACCACAACGACGGCAGATGACATGGTGATGGTGGTGTCCGGGCGAGACGAGGGCGTAGAGGCTGCGGCCGCGCTCGAGCGGGTGACGCTGGACGATGCCGGCGTCGTCCATGGCGCCGAGGCTCCGGTAGACCGTGACGAGGTCCAGCTTGTCGTCGCCGGCCGCTTCATGGACCTGTTCCGCGCTTAAGGGCTGTTTGGCCTCCGCGAGGACCTTGAGCATAACCAATCGAGGGGAGGTGACCCGCATGGCCTTCTCCTTCATGCGGAGGACGGCCGCTTCGATGCGATCACCGGAGCCCTCCCCGCAGCATCCTTCCTCATGGCGGTGGCCTTGGGACATGTCCCGTAGGTTTGGGGTCGTTTATGACGAGGCAACAACGAATGGCCACTTGCCTCCCGCCCGGGTCTGGTTTGGCTGGATGAGTCCATGTCCGACCGCCCGGCTCATTCGCCCTCCGCTCGCGAGCTCTGCCCGGTCTCGTACCGGGACTTCGTCTCGCCCGAGCCGTTCAAACTCGAGTTGGGCGGCGAACTGCCGTCCGTGACGCTCCGCTACGAGACCTATGGGACCCTGCTGCCTGATAAGTCCAACGCTATCCTGGTCCCCCATGCCCTGAGCGGTGATCATCATGTGGCCGGCCG
>CAMDQP010000013.1 GCA_945906115.1 Opitutus sp. GAS368 | reverse complement strand
CGCATGCTCTTCGTGCAGGCCTTTACCGCCGGGCTCATCGGCTTCGGCCTCGGCGCCGGGATGGCGCAGGGCATCGGGCGCGCGATGATTGAGAAGGGCATGCCACCCTTCGTGATGTATCCGCAGATCCTCTGGGCGACGTTCGTCCTCGTGCTGGGCATCAGCTTCGTCTCCGCCATCATCGGCATTATCAAGGTGTCGCGCGTCGACGCCGCCTCGGTCTTCCGCGGATGAGCCCCCTCGCCCACACTATCGCCGTTCGCGCCTCCGGCGTGGATATGTTCTTCGGCACGCCGGAGAACCAGGTCGTCGCGCTCCAGCAGGCCGACTTCGAAGCCCGCCGCGGCGAACTCATCATGCTCGTCGGCCCCTCCGGCTGCGGGAAGACGACGCTCCTCTCCGTTATCGCGGGTACGCTCACGCCGCAGGCCGGCACGGTCGAGGTCTTCGGCCAGCGCCTCGACGGCCTCGGCCAGGAGGAGCTCACGGCGTTTCGCCGCAAGCACCTCGGCTTCGTCTTCCAGTCGTTCAACCTCATCCCCACGCTCTCCGTGATGGAGAACGTGATGGTGCCGCTCCTCATCCAGGGCCGTCCTTACGATGAAGCCCACGCTCGCTCGCTCGCGATCATCGATAAGGTCGGCCTCAAGGGCCGCGAAGATGGCCGCCCTAACGCGCTCTCTGGCGGCCAGCAGCAGCGCGTCGCCATCGCCCGCGCGCTCGTCCACGAACCGCCGCTCCTCATCTGCGATGAACCCACCTCGGCCCTGGATAAGGACACCGGCGGGCACATCATGGAACTCGTCCGTGACCTTTCCCGTTCCCCTGAACGTTGCGTGGTCGTCGTTTCGCACGATCATCGTATCTTCCGCTTCGCCGACCGCATCGCGGAGATGGAAGACGGCCGCATCAGCCGCGTGGTCGACGACCCGAAGCTCCTCGATGCGACCCATCTCTGATCCCTCTTATGTTTAAGAAACGCATCCTGCTCTTCGCCCTCGCCCTCGCCGGCGCCGTCTCTGCTTGGCAGCTCACCCGCGGCACGGCCAATGAGGCGCCGATCAAGCCACCGCCCTATGAGCCCGCCACCCGCGATAAGGACGGCCTCATCGCCGCCGCCGGGCTTATCGAGGCCGCCGCCGAGAATACTCTCTTGGGTTCGCCCACGTCCGGCACGGTCGCCAAGGTCCACGTGAAGGTCTGGGCCAAGGTGAAGGCCGGCGACCCGATTCTCACGCTCGATGATCGCGATCTCCGTGCCCAGCATGCTGTCCAGGTGGCTGCGGTTTCCGCCGCTGAAGCTACCGCCGAACGCGCGGAAGACGCTGCCCGTCGCTGGACCGGCATCAAGGACAGTGGCGCGGTCTCCGCCTCCGAACTTTTTTCTTACCAGATGGCCGCCAAGGAAGCGAAGGCCAAGCTCGCCCTCACCAAAGCCCAACTCGATCAGACGGCGGTGCTGCTCGATCGGCTTGTGCTCCGTTCGCCCATCGACGCGACGGTGCTCCAGGTCGGCGTGCGCGTCGGTGAATTCGTGGCCGCCGGCGCCAAGGCCCCAGTGGTCCTTGGGGATATCTCCACCTTGCAAATCCGTTGCGACGTCGACGAGCAGTTGGCCTCCCGCATGCGCGAAGGTCTACCCGCCAAAGGCTACCTCAAGGGCGAGAGTTCCCTGGCTGGTGGCAAGGACCGTTCGATCGCTCTGAAATTCGTCCGCATCGAGCCCTTCGTCATCCCGAAGACTTCGCTCACCGGTGCGAGCATTGAGCGCGTCGACACCCGCGTGCTGCAAGTGATCTACCAGTTTGAGCGCCCGACCGGACGCGTGCTCTTCGTCGGCCAGCAGATGGACGTCTATATCGACGCCTCCCAAAATGCTCCGGGTAAATAAGACGTTCCTCCTCGCGGCGCTCGTCCTCGCAGGCTGTGCGCACGATCCGACGGCGTGGCCCGTGGCCACCGTCACAGCGCCGGCGTTCTCGCAGGCTGGTGTCGTCGCCGACGCGAAGTGGGCGGAGGCGTTCGGTGACGCGGCCTTGCTCGAACTGATTGCGCAGGCACGGAAGAACAGCCCCGACCTCGCCATCGCCCGCGCGCGTCAGCGTGAAGCGGTGGCCTTGCTTGCCTCCGCCAATGCTGGCAATCAGCCCGCCGTTTCCGTCGGCGCTGGTTTGGAATCCTCCCGAATCTCGCTCGACACCGGTCGCACACCAGTCGGTTTCGGTATCCCGCGTCGCACCGACGTCGGCGCCGCCGGCGCCAAAGCCTCTTGGGAACTCGACCTCTGGGGGCGTGAAGCCGCCAGGTCGAAGGCCGCCGAGTTCGATTCGCGCGCGGCCAAGTTCACCGTCGAACAGGCGAACCTCGCCCTGTCCGCCGAAGTAGCCCGTCTGTGGTTCGCCGTCCGCGGCGCTCGCGAGCAGCTCGCTTTCCTCGAAGCCGAATTTGCCACGCGCCTGCGTGAGATGGAGATTATCGAGCAGACCGTGGTCGCGGGCTTACTCGACTCCGACCCGCTTTCCTCTGCGCGTCTCGCCGCCGCCCAGGCCAAGGTTGATGAAGGCCTCGGCCGCCGCCGCGTCGCCGCCGTCGAGAACGCGCTCCGCGCTCTGATTGGTTCCGCCCCTGGCGTCCAACTTCCTGCCGCGAAGGGTGCTGCCGCGATGCCGACCTTCGGCGCGGGCGTGCCCTCGGAGCTCTTGCTTCGTCGTCCCGACCTCGCTGCAGCTGCCGCGCGGATCGACGCCGCGCTCTCGCGCGAAGGCGCAGCCATCGCCGACTTTTATCCTTCCGTCACGCTCAATGGTCAGGCTGGCTGGCAGGCCGATCCGGCTGCGCGCGTGGGCCGGGGCTCATCGAGTTTCTGGACGCTGACCCCTTCGGTCGATCTGCCGCTCTTCGACGCTGGTCGACGCGAAGCCAACCTTGAGGTCGCCCGCGCGCGCATTGACGGCTCGGGAGCGGAATGGACGAAGGCCGTCCTCGGCGCTTTCCGTGAAGTCGAGGACGCGCTCGCCGATCTGCGCGAGCTCGCTACTCAGGAAGAACTGACGGCGCGGGTGCTCACCGCGGTGCGTGTCCGGCTCACCAATGCCGAGGCCCGCCGCCAGGCTGGCCTCGCGACCGAGAATGAGATGCTGATCGCGCGCCGAGACGAAGCCACGGCCGCGCGCACGCTCTCGATGGTCGTCTGGGAGCGCCGGCAGGTCGCGGTGCGCCTCGCCGCCGCCACGGGCGGCGGTTGGTCCGCCGAGTAACTCGCCAAATAAAAAGGGCGTCCTTGCGGACGCCCTTCCTGTTTCCGTCAAGGCGCTTAGGCCTTGATCTGCGGGCGCTGGGGATCCGGCCAGTCGATGTGGAAGAACTCGCCGCGGGGCTTGTCCTTGCGCTCGTAGGTGTGGGCACCGAAGAAGTCGCGCTGACCCTGGAGCAGGTTCTGCGGAAGGTTCTCGGTGCGGTAGGAGTCGAAGTAGGAGAGCGATGAACCGAGGGTCGGCACGGGGATGCCGTGCTTCACTGCGAGGGCGATGACCTTGCGCCAGTTCTTCTGCGCCTTCTTGACCGTCTTCTTGAAGTACGGGTCGAGGAGGAGGTTATCTAGGCGGGGCTTCTTGGCGAAGGCTTCCGTGATCTTCTGGAGGAAGCGGGCGCGAATGATGCAACCGCCGCGCCAGATCTGGGCGATCTCGCCGAAGTTAAGCTTCCACTTGTATTCGTTCTGGGCCTCGCGCATGAGCTGGAAGCCCTGCGCGTAGGAGCAGATTTTGGAGCAATAAAGCGCATCGCGGATTTGTTCGATGACCTTGGCTCGGTCGGGATTGGTCATCGCGCGCTTCGGGCCGCGGAGGACCTTGGCGGCTTTGACGCGCTCATCCTTCACGGCGGAGAGGCAGCGGGCGAAGACGGCTTCGGCGATGGTCGGGGCGGCGACACCCATGTCGAGGGCGTTGGCGCTGGTCCACTTGCCCGTGCCCTTCTGGCCGGCGGTATCGAGGATGACGTCGACCAACGGCACGCCGGTCTCAGGGTCCTTCTGCTTGAGCACCTTGGCGGTGATCTCGATGAGGAAGGAGTTCAGGTCGCCTTGGTTCCATTCTTCGAAGGTGGTGCCAATCTCGTCCGGGGTCATGCCGAGGAGGCCGCGCATGAGGTCGTAGGCTTCGCAGATCATCTGCATGTCGCCGTACTCGATGCCGTTGTGGACCATCTTGACGTAGTGGCCGGCGCCGTCGGGTCCGATATGGGCTACGCAGGGGACGCCGCCTTTGATGGGCTTACCCGGGGACGCGCCGGTGAGTTCCACGCCGGTGACAGCATCGACCTTGGAAGCGACGGCTTCCCAGATGGGCTTCAGTTCGGCCCAGGCGGCGGCATCGCCACCGGGCATGAGGGACGGTCCGAAACGGGCGCCTTCTTCGCCACCGGACACGCCGGAGCCGATGAAGCGGAGGCCCTTAGCCTTAAGTTCCTTCTCGCGGCGGATGGTGTCCGTCCAGAGGGCGTTGCCGCCGTCGATGATGATGTCGCCGGGCTCGAAGGCCGCGGCGAGTTCGTTGATCACGGCGTCGGTCGGTCCGCCGGCCTTGACCAAGATGACGGCCTTGCGGGGCTTTTTGAGTGAAGCGGCGAAATCCTTGATGGTCGGGCAGCCAGTCAGCTTCCCCGGGGTGCTCGGGTTTTCCTTCACAAACTCGTCGGTCTTGGCGGTCGTGCGGTTATACACCGAGATCGCGAAGCCGTGGTCGGCGATGTTGAGGGCGAGGTTCTGACCCATGACGGCCAGACCGATGAGACCAATGTCGGATTGCATAAGAGGAGCCAATGCGAACCCCCGTCGGCGAGCATGGCAAACAAGAAAAGGGGCAGGTTTCGCCCGAAAGCTCTTGTTTTCGGCACGGTCGCCCGCCTTTCCCCTCGCCTCATCAGGTCAGCTTGGCATCGTGAGGCGCTGTCATGTCTCAGCTCGTCGGCAAACGCATCACCCTCGGGGTCACCGGCTCAATCGCCGCCTACAAGGCGGCGGACCTGACCTCCCAGCTGGTCAAATACGGCGCGGAGGTCCAGGTGGTCATGACCAAGGGCGCGACCCAGTTCATCACCCCAATGACGCTGCAGGTGCTTTCCCGCCGCCCCGTCGCGTTCGACCTCTGGGCCGAAGGCGCCAATTCTATCCCGGGACACATCGAGATTGCCGATTCGTCGGACCTCCTGCTGGTCGCCCCGCTGACCGCCAACGTAATGGCCGAGTTCGCCCACGGCCTCGCGCCCGACCTGCTGACCAGCATCTATCTCGCCACCCGCGGTCCGGTCCTCCTTTGCCCGGCGATGAACGGTAAGATGTACGAGCATGCTGCCACTCAGGCTAACCTGAAGACCCTCCGCTCCCGCGGGCATGCGATCGTCGAGCCAGCCGAAGGCATGCTGGCCTGCGGCTACGAGGGGAATGGTAAGCTCGCGCCAGTCGAAGAGATCGTGAGCCGCGTGCTCTCGATCCTGGGCTGAGTCCGATGGACCCGCGCGCCCTCCGCCAGCGACTCGAGGCTTCGGCGAAGGCGCTGGGCTTTGATGCTTTCGGGGTCGCGCCAGTCGACGTGGACGTGCGCGCCGACTACTTCAAGAAGTGGATCGCCGAAGGCATGCACGGTGACATGGCCTGGCTGGCCCGAAATCCCGATCGGCGCACCGACGCTCGTAAGGTGATGCCGGAAGCCCGCAGCCTCGTGGTCGTCGGGCTCAACTATTATCAACCGCACCCGCCGGCCGGCTATCGCATCGCGAAATATGCGCTGGGGGCCGATTATCACGACGTGATCCTCGAGCGCTTGAAGCAACTCTGCGAAGTGATGCACGACCAAGGCGGCGAACAGAAGCCTTACGTCGATACAGGTCCGGTGCTCGAGAAGCCCGTCGCCGCGGCCGCCGGTCTCGGCTGGCAGGGTAAGAGCACCATCCTCATCCACCGCGGCGCGGGGACATGGCTTTTCCTCGGCGTCATCCTGACGACCCTCGAACTCGAAGTTTCCGCGGCGAAGGAGCCGGATCGCTGTGGCACGTGCACGCGCTGCATCGTCGCCTGTCCGACGGCGGCGATCATCGCTCCCTATAAATTGGATGCCCGCAAATGTCTGGCTTACCTGACCATTGAGCACCAGGGCGCCATCCCCGTCGAATACCGCGAAGCCCTCGGCGACCGGGTGTTTGGCTGCGACGACTGCCTCGACGTCTGCCCGTGGAACAAGTGGGCCGTCGCCACCCGCGAAGCCCATTTCGCCCCGCGTCCGCATCCTCCGCTGCGCGAGACGCTGGCCTGGACAGACGAGCAGTTCCTCGCTCACTTCAAGGGCACGCCGGTCGAACGTCTCGGCCTCGCCCGCTGGCGACGCAACGCGCTCACGGTGCTGGGCAATGTCGGCGAGCGAGCCGACCTCCCCGCCGCCGAGGCGCTGCTCGGGTCGACCGATCCGATGGTCGCGGAACACGCGGCTTGGTCCGTCGCCCGCCTGCGCGTACGTTGAACCTACGGGTTGCCTCGGGCGACTAGGTTGTCCTAATGGCTGGCGTGACTCTTGCCCAAGCCTACTACGCGCTCGCCGCCTTCCTGCTCCTGGCTGGCTGGCTCACTGTCACCGACTCGCCGGTCCTCCGATCCTTTCGCCGCTCGCAAGGCGCCACCTATTTCCTCGCCCTCGTTGCCATCGCCTGGTTCGCCTGGTGGCTGCTGAATATCCCGGAAGCCGATCTCGCCGGCTTGCCGCGTATGCCGGTGATCGTCGGCTTCATTGGCTTCAGCCTGCTGACGTTTGTTTATATGCCGGATTTCCTCTCGGTACGCGCCCTCGGGGTGATTATGCTCTTCTTCGCCCGCCATGCCTTGGACGCAGGCTATCGTCAGCTCCCCTCTAGTTTGTTGGAGGCTTCGCTGAGCTACGGGGTATTGATTCTCTTCGGCTTCTGGTGGGCTTGCTCGCCACCGGTCTTCTGCCGCCAGTGCGATTGGGTCCTTGCCACGGAGGGCCGCCGTAAATTCTTCGGCGGGCTCAGCATCCTTCTGGCCGTCGCTTGCGTGGCCCAGTCCTTCCGCCTCGCGTGAGCCGCGCTCTACTTATCGTCGTCTCGGGTCCCGCCGGTAGCGGTAAGACCACGCTCTGCTCTCGGCTGACCGAGGCCTACCCCCAGGCCATCCGTCGCGTGATCACCTGCACGACGCGCGCCCCCCGTGCCGGCGAGGCGGACGGCGTCGACTACCACTTCCTCACGCGCACCAGCTTCGAGCAACAGGTCGCCGCCGGCGTCTTCCTCGAGCACGCCACTGTGCACGGTAATTTCTACGGGCCGCGCTCCGTCGACGTTGCCACGCATCTGGGTGCCGGTTTCGACGCACTTCTCAACGTCGACGTTCAGGGGGCCGCCACGATTCGCGCCAAGGGCGCCGCCGACCCGCTTCTCGCCGCCTCGCTCGTCACGGTCTTCATCCGTGTGAGCGACCACGCTGAACTCCGCCGTCGGCTCACGGGTCGTGGCACCGATCCGGTCGACGAGATCGACCGCCGCGTCGCCGCCGCCGAAGAGGAGGTCCGCCACGCCGGGGCCTACCAACATGTGATCGAAAGCGGCAGCCGCGAAGCCGACTTTGCTGCGCTGCAAAGCATCTACCTCGCCGAGAAGGCTCGCCGTCCATGATGGAGAAGAATGACATCGCCCGCGTCCTCGACGAAATCGCCACGTTCATGGAACTGACCGGGGAGAACCCGTTCAAGATCCGCGCTTATTCCGCCGGCGCCCGTATCCTCGAGAACATGACCGAGGATCTGGGCGAACTCATCGACACAGGCAAGCTCGCCGATATCCCCGGCCTCGGCGAAGCGCTCGTCGACAAGATCACGACGCTCCGACGCGACGGCGTCCTGCCTTTCCACCAAAAGCTCAAGGCTTCCATTCCCGCCGGCCTCCTCGAGGTTATGCAGATTCCTGGCCTCGGCCCGAAGAAGGTCCGCGCGCTCTGGACGCTGCTCGCGGTCGAAGACCTCGTGAAGCTGAAGGAGGTCTGTGAATCCGGCGCGGTCGCCGAGCTCAAGGGCTTCGGCGCCAAGACGCAGGATAAGATCCTCGAAGGCATCAAGAACCGCATCGCCTACGGCAAACGCCACCGCTGGTACGAAGCCGCCGCCATCGCCGAGCCGATTCTCACCGGCCTGCGCGCCTTGCCCGAGGTCTCGCTCGCCGAATCCGCTGGCTCGCTCCGCCGTGCCCGCGAGACGGTCGGCGATCTGGACTTCCTCGTAGCCTCGTCGGAGCCGAAGCCGATCATGGACTGGTTCGTCGCCTATCCTGGCGTCAAGGAAGTCACCGCCCACGGTGAGACGAAGTCCAGCGTGCGCTTCGAGAACGGCCTGCAGGCCGATCTTCGTGTCGTCCCGCCGGAACAGTTCTATTTTGCGCTCCATCACTTCACGGGCTCCAAGGAGCATAATGTCGCCATGCGCCACCGCGCTCTCGGGCGCGGCCTGAGCATGAGCGAGTGGGGCTTCAAGTCCGTCGACGAGAAGACCGTCGCGCCTGGCGCCAAGAGCGAGGCAGAGGTCTTCCGCGCGCTTGGCTTGCCGTGGATTCCGCCTGAACTCCGCGAGGGCAATGGCGAGATCGACGCTGCCGAAGCGGGTCAGCTGCCGAAACTCGTCCAGCTCTCCGACCTCCGCGGCGTCTTCCACAATCACACGACGGAATCGGATGGCGACCACACGCTCGACCAGATGGCCGCTGCGGCCGAAGCCCACGGCTGGGAATACCTCGGCATCTCCGACCACTCGAAATCTAGCTTCCAGGCCGGCGGCCTCGACGAGATCCGCCTCGCGCAGCAGCTCGAAGATATCGCTCAACTCAACGCCTCGAAGAAGTATCGCGTGCGCGTGCTCGCCGGCAGCGAGGTTGATATCCTCAAGGACGGCACGCTCGACTTCGCCGACGACGTGCTCGCTCGCTTGGACTTCGTCGTGGCCTCGGTGCACACCCTTTTCACCTTGGATCGTGAGGCGCAGACGGCCCGCATCATCAAGGCCATCGAGAACGAGCACGTCGACATGGTGGGGCATCTTACCGGCCGCCTCCTCAACAAGCGCGAGCCTTACGACGTCGATATCGCCAAGGTCATCGATGCCGCGGCGGCCAACGACACGATTATCGAACTCAACTCGAACCCGTGGCGCCTCGACCTCGACTGGCGCTGGTGGCGCCGCGCGGCCGAGAAGGGCGTGCTGTGTTCGATCAATCCGGATGCGCATGATATCGACCAACTGGCCTTCGCCGCGCACGGCGTACGCATCGCCCGCAAGGGCTGGCTGACGCCGGAGCAGGTGCTCAACACGCGTTCGCTGCCCGAAGTGCTGCGTTGGCTGGGTCGCTGAGCGCTCCTTACGGCTCGCCCTGAGGGCGCCGCCCGTCCTATCCTGCCGCATGCTGCACGATAAGCGCCGTCTGCTCCTCATCGCTGGACCTTGCTCTCTCGAATCGGAGTCCAACTGCCGGACCGTTGCCACGGAGCTCAAGGCCCTGGCCGCCCGCCACCCGGAGCTGAACATCATCTTCAAGGGCTCGTACGATAAAGCCAACCGTACCTCGCTCGGCGGCGACCGCGGTCCCGGCCTGCAGGCTGGGCTGGATCTCCTCGCGATGGTGAAGAAGGACTACGGCTTCAACGTCCTCACGGACATCCACGGCCCGGAGCAGTGCGAAGCGGTCGGCAAAGTGGTCGACGTGCTGCAGGTCCCCGCGTTCATGTGCCGCCAGACCGACCTCCTCATCGCGGCCGCCAAGACCGGCAAGGTCGTCAACGTGAAGAAGGGCCAGTTCCTCTCCCCGTTTGAGATGCGTTTCGTCGTCGATAAGCTCGAAGGCGCCAAGGCCGCTGAGATCTGGCAGACGGACCGCGGTACGACCTTCGGCTACCAGAACCTGGTCGTGGACATGCGCTCCTTCCCGATCATGGCCGGCTTTGGCCACCCGACGATTATGGATGCGACGCACGCGGTACAGCTCCCTGGCGCGGCCGGTGGCTCTTCCGGCGGTCAGCGCGAATACGTCCCGGTCCTCGCCAAGGCGGCCCTCGCCGCCGGAGCCGATGGTCTCTTCATGGAGACGCACCCGGATCCACAGAAGGCGATCTCCGACGGCCCTTCGCAGGTTCCCCTCGCGGAATTTCCGGCGCTCGTCGAAGCCTGCCTGCGCGTCTGGAAAGCCGTCCGCGCCTAAGCGATCAACTGCGCAATCGCGTCCCGGTCGGGCTTGCCGCTGGCGTTCGTCGGCATGCGGGGGACGAACACATACCGCCGCGGACGCGCCGCCGGTTCGAGCGCTTCGCAAGCCTGGCGTAGCGCCGCTTCGGTGGAGGCGGGCCCGATGACGCAGGCCGTCACGACTTCGCCCCAGCGTGCATCGACCATGCCGAGCACGAGCGCATCCTTGATGAGGCCAGTCGAGAGGAGGGCCAGCTCGACGCGGGCAGGGTCGACTTTCTCACCGCCGGTGATGATCACGCGGTCGGCGCGGCCAGAGATTTTGACGCACCCGTCCGCGGCGACGTCGCCCCGGTCGCCGCTCACCCATGGGCTACCGAGCGGGCCGTCCGGCCAAAGGCCGATACCGAGCGCCGCGGTGGCGATGGTGATGACGCCCTCGGCGTCCGCCGTGAACGTCACGCCGGGCAGGGGGGTGCCGCGCGTGGTTTCGCCCGCCCAGATTTTTTCTGGCGGACACAACGCGCAGGCTGCCGCGGTCTCGGTCGAGCCGTAGGTGAGAAAGATGGGCAAGCGCCGCGCCCGGATTGCGGCGAGCAGCGGCGCCGGCACGGACGAGCCGCCGAGGAGGATGACGTCGAACAAGCGCAACCAAGCATCGCCCTCGGCACGCGCGAGCAGTCGCGATAATTGAGCGGGGACTAGTGAAATAATCTTCGTGCCCGGAGAAGGGAACGCGACCGAGGGGAGGGCGTCTTCTTCGCGGAAGCGTCCGTCGATGACGACATGGTGGCCGCCGGTGACGCGTGCGCGGATTGCGGGCATGAATCCGCTCACGTGCCACGGAGGTGTGCAGGAGACGCCGTGCAGAATCGGCGAGAGCCCGCGGGCGACGAGGGCATCACGCAGGCCAAGCGCCGCGGCTCGGAGGGTTTCCGCAGAATGGATGACGAACTTCACTTTCCCCCCAGTGCCGCCAGTTGGGATCATCACGCGGCCGCGCCAATTCTTCGGCCAATCACATGTACCGAGTCCGCGCGGTTCGGGTGCACGGCCTTTAATGATTGTACCGAGCGGTAGTTGGCGTGCGGCTTCAGCGAGATCGTGTTCTGACCAGCGCGGGTTGCCCAAGAAGACGGGTAGTCCGGCATCATGCGCTAGCAGCGCTTCCTGCAGGTGCGCGGCGTGTTCCGCGTGGAAGACCGCGACGGCGCTCATGTTAGGTCGTGCCAGAAGCCTGCCCAATCATAGCCCGGCAGTCCGCCCGCGGTTGGGCCCGGCGGGTGTCGATCGCGTCCATCGCTTTCGAAGCGTCCTAAAGTATCGAATCCCACCGTGCCGGCGGCTGGATCCTGCGCCGCGAGCCAGAGGGCGCCTTGTCGGCCAATCGCGGTCTCGAAGCAGGAGGAATAGACGACCGTACCCGTACGCGTGGCGCGCCATGCCAAGAGGTCATCCCAATCGCCGGCGAGCAAAGGCTTCACGACGACCGTCCCACTCCAATCGATTCCGCCCGGCGTGAGGAAAGATTCGTCGAGGGCGATCTTGTCCGGTCCGAGCGAGGCGTAACCTGGGTGCCCGACGGGCAACGGTTGTTCAAGGAATTCGACCTGCGCCTGCGCGCGCGTGAACTCGGTCCAGCGCCGCGCCGTCTGCAGATCTAGCGAGCCGTTGGCATCCAGGCGAAGACGGCCGGGGAATCGGCTGAGCACGCCAAGGATGGATTCCTCCGATGTCTCTGGCGAAATCTTTACCTTCAACGTCCGGAAGCCTGCGGCCACCTTCGCGTCGGTCTCCATCACGGAAAGCGTCATGAGTCCGGCGCAAGGCAGGGTGCCGCCGAAGCTGGCAATCTTCTCCCAAAGGCGGCAGCTGGAGAGTGTCGACGAGAGACAGGGGAGAGGCGCTGGCGACGCATCGACGGCTGCGATTAAGTGGGAAAGGTTGCCTTGGGCGGAGCGGAGGAATTCCAAGGCTTGTTCGACCGTCTCGGTCGGGAAGCCGGGCCACGGGGCGATCTCACCATACCCGGTGCCTTGGTCCGACTGGGTCCGTAGGATGACGCGATCGACGCTGTCGACGGCGCCAGCGCCCGTCGTCACCGGGGAGCGCAGTCGGCGCCGGACGCGTTTGAAGTCGAAATAACCACTGGTCATGGGGCGAATAGACGGCAATCCGGACAAACTCGCAAAATCAATTTGCCACCCCTCCGGGGGGTGCCTAACACCCTTTGGGGAAACCGACCACTCATGGCCTCCTCGAAATCCAAGGGCCGCGTTTCCCTAGACGAACGCTTTTACCTATCCGCGGACGACTTCTTCCTCGCTAACGCCGGCCTCGGCCTGACGTATGACGACGTCTCCCTGGCGACCCGCTACTCGGAGGTCCTCCCCCGGATGACCCGCCTCGATTCGTCCCTCTCCGACTCCCTGCCGCTCTCCCTCCCGATCGTCTCGTCCGACATGGATACGGTCACTGAGCACCGCATGGCCATCGCGATGGCGCTCAATGGCGGCCTTGGTCTCCTTCACTATAACATGACGGAAGTCGACCAGCTGGCCGAGGTCCGCCGCGTGAAGAACCACATCCACGGCATGATCGGCGACCCCGCGGTCGTCTCGGCCGACGACACCATCGGTCAGGTCCTCGCCCGCATCGAACGCGACGGCCTAGCCTTCAGCACCTTCCCGGTCACGTCCTCCGACGGGACGTTACTCGGCCTCCTGCCTGGCAGCACGGTCAAGGAGCGGCACGGCCAGCGTAAGGTTGTCGCCGTCATGATCCCGCGCGACAAGGTCTTCACCGTCGCGGAAAAGGATCTCGGCAAGGACCCCATCGCTACCGCCGACCGCAAGTTCTCCGAGCACGTCGGCCAGAACAAGCTCCTCGTGGTCGACGCCAAGAACAAGCTGCGCGGCCTCTTCACCCTCAGCGATATCGAGCGCATCTCCGAAGAATCCCGCGCCCACGTTCGCCCGACCCGCGACGCTGATTTCCGTCTCCGCGTCGGCGTCGCGATCTCGGTGCCCCGCACCGCGGACGGCGACCTCGACCGCGCTCGTCTGCTCGCACACGTGAGTGCCCTCATCGACGAAGGCGCGGACGCCCTCGCGATCTCCACCGCCCACGGCCACACCAAGGGCGTCGGCGATGCGCTGCGCCTGCTGCGCAAGGCCCATAAGAATATCACGCTCATTGCCGGTAATGTCACCAGCGGCGAAGGCGTCGAGTTCCTCGCCGCGGCGGGCGCTGATACCGTCAAAATCGGCCAGGGCCCCGGCTCGATCTGCACCACCCGCATCGTCGCCGGCGTCGGCATCCCGCAGCTCACCGCGCTTTACGTCGCTTCCCGCGCCGCCGCTAAAAAGGGCGTGCGCATCCTCGCCGACGGCGGCATCACGAAGAGCGGCGACATCGTCAAGGCGCTCACGCTCGCCGATGCGGTCATTCTCGGTGGCCTGCTCGCCGGTAGCCGCGAAGCCCCGGGCAAGCTGATGGAAATCAACGGCAAGACTTATAAGGAATACCGCGGCATGGGTTCGCACGAAGCCATGCGCAAGGGTTCCGCCGCTCGCTACGGCCATTCCGCCAGCGGTAAATTCAGCAAGGTCGCCGCCGAAGGCATCGAGGCGCTCAAGGAAGTTTCCGGTACGGTCGACCAAGTCCTTGGTACCCTCGCTGGTGGCGTCCAGAGCGGCCTTGGCTACCTCGGCGCCGCGAATCTCGCCGAACACCGCAAGCGCGCCCGCTACATCCGCGTGACTCCGGCTGGCCAGCGCGAGGCGGCCCCGCACGACGTCATCGAAATCAAGGCGGGCTCCTGAACTTTTCCATGGCTACCTTCTTCCGAGGTCTTCTCCTCTTTCTTTTCGGCGCAATTGTCGGCGCCAGTGGCATTCTATTCTTCACGCCGAGCTTTAACGTCGTCGTCAGCCGTAGCGGGGCCGCGCCCGATCCAATTGAAGTCGCCGCCGCTCCGGCGCCGGTCGTCGTCCCGGTCGTGCCCGTTGCGACCAAGTCCGCCTCACCAGTGGCGACGTCTGCCCCGACGGTCGTCGCGGTTGCTCCGCTCCCCGCTACTTCCGTCGCCCCTGCCGCCGCCGAACCGGCCATCGACTTCAAGGCCATCTCGGAATACCTCATCCTTTGGCCCACCGCGGTGACGGTGAAAACTGCGACCACGGTCCCAGTCATCGTCGATGGTAAGAAAGTCCAGGACCTCGCGCTCGACGTCGGTACGGTGCTGCAGGTTTCTAAGGTCCTCGCCGATGGCGCGCTTGAGGTACGTGCCAAGGGCGCCAAGTTCGAGATTAAGAGCGCCCTCACCGATTTTTCCGTCGAACTCGGCAAGCGTGTCTCAGAGCTCGTCGCTAAGGGCGTGAAGGTCGATTCGCCCTTCGCCGCCAGCCCAGTGGCGATGACTCCGACCGCTCCGGCGGACGTGACTCCGGCACCGATCGCTCCCGTGGTGCCTGCCATTGTTGCGAAGGGCCCGCTCACTCTCGCGCAGCGCGTCGATGTTCTTTTCGGAGTTAAGCCCGATGACTTGATGCCCGCCGCGCCCGCTATCGTCACGCCGACCCCGGCGGTCGTGGCTCCGGCCGCGCCTGTCGTGGAAGCCGCCCCGGCGGCTCCGACCGCCGATGCGAAGGCCGCGGAAAAAGGCAAGGACCTCGACCGGAAGATGAATCAGCTCTTTAAGTGATCCGTCCGTGAGTCACGCGAAGATCTATTCCTGGAACGTCAACGGCGTCCGCTCGGCGTTAGGCAAGGGGCTTGCCGATTTCATCACGTCGGCCGACCCGGATGTGCTCTGCCTGCAGGAGACCAAGTGTGAGACCGCCGTCGCTTCCACGCTCGGCCTGGCCTATCCGCACCAGTTCTGGCACGAAGCCGAGAAGAAGGGCTACTCCGGCACGGCGGTACTCTCGAAGAAGGCGCCGGTTTCCGTCGCCACCGATTTCCCGGGCGACCATCCGCCCGAAGGGCGCGTGGTCACGGCGGAGTTCAACGGGCTCTTCGTCGTCAGCGCCTACGTCCCGAATTCCCAGCGCGAGCTGGAGCGCCTCGACTACCGCCTGCAGTGGGACGCCGATTTCCGCAAATACCTCGCTCGCCTCGCCAAGAAGAAGCCGGTCGTGGTCTGCGGCGACCTCAACGTCGCGCACACCGAGATCGACCTCGCTAATCCTTCCACGAATCGCCGCAACGCGGGCTTCACCGACGAGGAGCGCGAGTCTTTCAGCCAGTTGCTTTCCCAGCACGGCTTCACGGACACCTTCCGGGCACAGCATCCTGAATTAGCGAAGCGTTACAGCTGGTGGTCCTATCGCCCTGGCATCCGCGCCCGCAACATCGGCTGGCGCCTGGATTACTGCCTAACTTCTGACGGCCTCAAGTATTCGCAGCCAGACATCCACGACCAGGTCACTGGTTCGGACCACTGTCCGGTGTCCGTGCGCGTTCAGGCCGAGCTCTGATCCGGCGACTTGTGTTCGCCGGTTAACCGGCGCACCCACGGTACGAGTACGAGCAGCAGCACGGTCATGCCCCCGACGAGCAGCGCCTGTTGCCAGAAGAAGTGCGCGAGCGCTTGCGGGTCCTTGGCGTTGAATTCGCCGGCCACCACGCCCGCGAGCTTATTGCCGAGCGCGGTACCGAGGAACCAGATGCCCATGACGAGCCCAGTCAGTTTCACGGGCGCGAGCTTGGTCATTGCGCTTAGTCCTACGGGGCTCAGGCAGAGTTCGCCGATGGTCTGGAGGAAGTAGACGCCGATCAGCCACCATGGGCTGACTTTGCCGGCGGCGGTGAGCTGCGCCGCCGGTACGAGCAGCGCAAACGAGAGTCCGAGGAAGATCAGACCCCAGACGAATTTCATGGGAATCGAAGGCTGACGCTCTCGTAGGCTAATCCAGAGCCAGGCGAACAGTGGCGCCAGCGCGATGACGAAGAGCGAGTTCACCGACTGGAACCACGATGACGGGAAGGCGTAACCGAATAGCTCGTTGCGCGTGAGTTCATCCGCGAACAGCGTCAGCGACGAGCCGGCTTGCTCAAAGACCGCCCAGAACAGGATCGCGCAGATGAAGAAGACCAGAATCGCCGCGATGCGTCGGCTGTCTTGATCCCTTTGCACGACGCCGAACCAGATGACGCCGACGAACGGCAACGCAAAGACGATGGGGTTGATCCACGGGAAGTAATCCGAGGCGATCATGACGCCGAGCAGGGCGGCGGTACCGATCGTGACCAAGGCGAGCCGGTCCCAGGGACGGGGCGTGCCCGCCGCCGGCGCCTGGCCGATATGGGCCAGCCAGTGGAGTCGCCGGAGATAGACGCCCATGCCGATCGTCATGCCGACGCCGGCGGCGGCGAATCCCCAGTGCCAGCTGTGCAGCGGGTCGAATCCCCAGCCGGTCAGCAGCGTCTTAAACTGGTCGCTTTGCGCCAGCCAGCCGACCACCAACGGCGCGGCGAAGGCCCCGAGGTTGATGCCCATGTAGAAGAGCGAGAAGCCGGCGTCGCGCCGCGTGTCGCCATGAGAATAGAGTCCGCCGACAAGCGTGCTGATGCTCGGCTTGAGGAGGCCGGTGCCGAGCGCTACAAGGATGAGGCCGGCGTAGAACGTCGGGACGGAAGCGAATGCTAGGCAGTAGTGGCCAGCGGTGATGATGAGTCCGCCGATCAGGACCGCCCGACGTGCTCCGATGAAGTTATCCGCCAGGTAGCCTCCGAGGATGCACACCATGTAACTCGCCATGGTGTAGTTGCCGTAGATCTGCGTGGCTAAACCCTGATCCATCCCCATCCCGCCTATGGCGAGGGGCGCGATCATGAAGAGCAGGAGAATCGCCCGCATACCGTAGTAGGAGAACCGTTCCCACATCTCGGCGTAGAAGAGCATGCTCAACCCCCGGGGGTGCCCGGCGATGCCCCCATGGTCGCGCTCGGTATGCTTGGCCGGCGATTCGACGTCTGGGGTCAGTGCGTGCATTGGAAGGGGTTATAAGCAGGGAATGGGGGGAGGGGGAGCCGGTAATGCAATTGGGCGCCCCCGAGATGGTCGGCGTTGACAAAGGGGGCCTAAGGCCTAGTTTTGAGACTCATTCTCAATTAGAATGACTCCGCTTTCCCAACTTCTACCCGGCCAATTCGGCAAGCTGGCCTCGCTCAATCCCGAGCGCGGGGTGGATCAGCGTCTAATGGCTCTCGGGCTACTCCCCGGCATGGTCCTCAAGCTCATCCGCCGGGCGCCCCTCGGCGACCCGCTCGCCATCGAGTTCGGCGGCCAAGTCGTCAGCCTGCGCCTCGCCGAAGCTGAAAACCTGATCGTCGACGTCGCCGCCGACTGTCCCATCCAACGACCGCGCCAGCCGTGAGCACTCCCGAAGCAGGCCTCTTGGTCGCGCTCGTCGGTAATCCTAACACCGGCAAGTCGACGCTCTTCAACGCTCTGACCGGCTTGCGTCAGCGCGTCGGCAATTACCCGGGCGTGACTGTCGCCCGTAAGTCCGGGACGTGCGATCTCGGCGACGGCCAAAAAGTCGAACTGGTCGACCTGCCCGGACTCTACTCCCTCGCCGCCGCTTCGCCCGACGAGCAAGTCGTCATCGATGCGCTTTCGGGCAACATCGCCGGCGATCGCCGTCCGGATGCCGTGGTGCTCGTCGTCGATTCCACGAACCTACTCCGCAATCTCTTCCTGGCCTCACAGGTGGCCGAGCTCGGTCGTCCGGTGGTCATCGTGCTCAACCAGGCCGACGTCGCCAAGAAGCAAGGCCTGCGTATCGATACCGAGCTGCTCTCTCGTCGCCTGGGCGGCGTGCCCGTCGTACTGTCGTCCGCTTGGAAAGGCGAAGGCATCCTCGACGTGCGTCGGGCCATCGCCCTGGCTATCGCCCAGCAGACGCAGCTGAAGCGCGTCGCCTGGCCGACCAACATCGCCGCCGCCCTCGCCGATGTCGCCGCGGCGGCCGCCGCCGACACGGGTAAGCAAATTTCGGAAGCCGACGCGCAACGGCTGCTCTTTGATACGAATCCGTCGACCGCCGATCGTCTCGGCTGGACCATCGCCCAGCGGGAGAAGACCTTGCGCTCCGCCCGCGATCGCGTCCGCAATTCCGGCTACAACCCGATGGCCGCCGAGCCGCTCGTACACTACGCACATTTGCGCATCATCCTCGAAGGCGTGGCGATCGAAGGCTTGGGTAAAGCCGGCCGCAGCGCCGCCGTCGACCGTCTGCTGCTCCATCGCATCCTCGGCCCAGTTCTATTCTTGGGGATCATGCTCGGTTTCTTCGGCTCCGTCTTCTGGCTGGCGAAGTTCCCGATGGAGTGGATTCAGTCGGGGGTCGATTGGACGAAGACCATCGTCGCGCCGCTCCTGGACGCTTATCCGATGCTCCAAAGCCTGCTGGCGGACGGCATCATCGGGGGCGTCGGGGCCTTCTTGGTCTTCCTGCCGCAGATCCTGATCTTGTTCCTTTTCATCGGGATCCTCGAAGACAGCGGCTATATGGCCCGCGCGGCGTTCATCATGGACCGCCTCTTCAGTTGGTGCGGCCTCAACGGCAAGAGCTTCGTTCCCTTGCTCTCCGGTTTTGCCTGCGCGATTCCGAGCCTACTTTCCACGCGCACGATTGAAGACCCTAAGGCCCGGCTCGCGACCGCCTTCGTCGTGCCGTTCATGAGCTGCTCGGCGCGCTTCCCGGTCTATGCGCTGATGTGCGCCGCCTTCATCGGTCCGCTCTATGGCGCGGGCTGGCAATCCGTCGTGATGATCGGCATGCACTGTGTCGGCCTGCTCTTCGCCGTCCCCACCGCGTTCGTGCTCACCCGCCTCGTGCTCAAGGCGAAGCCGCAGCCCTTCGTCCTCGAGCTGCCGCGCTACCAGATGCCCAAGCCACGCGACGTTATCTGGCGTATGTGGCAGAACGCCGCCGAGTTCGTTTCGAAGGCTGGCACGGTCATCTTCGCCATCACGATCATCGTGTGGGCGCTTTCCTATTTCCCGCGCGAAGCATCGGTCGCTGACCGTATCAAGGCCGCCAACCCGGCCGCTTCCGAAGAAGTCGTCAAAGCCAAGCTCCAGGCGGCCTACGTTGAACAGTCTTACATGGGGCGCTTCGGCAAGGCGGTGCAGCCGATCTTCGACCCGCTCGGCTTCGACTGGAAGATCACCGTCGGGGTGCTGGCCAGTTTCCCGGCCCGCGAGGTCATCGTCTCGACGCTGGGCGTGACCTACTCCGTCGGCGAAGGCGCGGAGGCCGATAGCCGCCAGCTCCGTAAGGCGATGCAAGATGCGAAGTGGTCCGAGGGTCCGCGCGCCGGCACCCCGATTTTCTCCCTCGCCGCGGTGCTCGCCCTGATGGTCTTCTTCGCCCTCTGTTCGCAGTGCGGCCCGACGATTGCGACCCTCGCGCAGGAGACGGGCGGCTGGAAGTGGGCCGCAGGATCATTCGTCTATATGACGGCCCTCGCCTGGGTCGCCGGGACGGCCGTCTATCAGGTCGTCATCCGCCTCACATGAACCCCGAAGCCGTCATCGTCGGGGCTATCGTCGGGGTCGCTGCCGGCTGGCTGATCCGCCGCTGGCTCGCCGCGGCTCGTCGTCGCAAGGAAGGCGGCTGCGCCGGCGACTGCGCCTGCGCGCCGAAA